>DATGND010000214.1:0-5220 GCA_035306925.1 Bacteriovoracaceae bacterium
TGTGCTGGTTACAAAATTTTTAATGGGCCCTTCAACTAAAAGAAGTTTGGAGATTGAGATTATTCAATCTTCTGTTCGGGTTGATGTTGTTGGGATGCCTAAATTTACAGTTCAAGAACTTAGAGAAATGCAGAAGAATGCAGCCCCTGCTGAACCTGACGCTAAACCAGTGGAAGTGGCTAAAGCAGCAGAAGCGCCAAAAGAAGAACCTAAAGAAGATGTGATTAAAGAAGGTGACCTTGTTATTGAAAAAGAAAAAAAACAAGCAGACTTTACGAATCTTCTTTCTTCTTATTCATCTCAAAAAGTAAAAAAGAAAGAATCTCCTCGTGCGGCGAGACCCACTAATACAGTTGTCTCAGGTAAGGGGAATCAAATAATTGATAATTTGATTCTTGAAGGTAATAAGGTTTCAGCAGGATCTGCTTTAGTTGGAGATATCACCAGTGAGACAAGTTCTGAGTTCTCCGCCTATGTACAGGCCATGCCGGAAAAAGTAAGAGTTCACTGGAAACTTCCAAGCTATCTGATGAATCAAAATTTAAAGTGTCGTATCAAAGTTTATCTTAATGCTAATGGAAATCTGATTAAAACAGAAATAGTAGAGTCTTCAGGGGTAGAGGAGTTTGATTCTCGTGCCTTGAGAGCTATTAAGGATGCCGCTCCTTTCCCTGCTCCTTCCAAAGATGTGGGGACTCGCTTAGCAACTTATGGAATCATTCTTGGTTTTCCTATTTAGGAGTTTCAATGAAATACATTATCTCTCTTTTTGTTCTTATATTTTCACTTCATTCTTTTTCCCAGGAAGCCGTGATTGCTGTTGGTGAAGCTGAGCAAGAAAAAGACAAACTGGTTATTGATTCTTCTGAAACTCATAACCTCTCCAATACTCAGAAAGTACTGGCAAATGAGTTACTCGATATTTTGAGAAATAACTTCATCTTCTATAAACATAAGTTTAATACCGTTCTCTATAATAAAACGGCAAAAAGCTATACGACGGAAAATCTGGCGAAATGGAAGGAGGATGGGATTCAGTACTTTGTAGCTTCCTCTATTACTTCCAGTACTCAAGGTATTGAAGCTCGCTTTAGACTTTGGAACGTTCGTGAAGGAAAAGTCATACTTAATGAAAGTGTAACTGTAAGTAACACTGACTTAAGACCAAAGGCCCATGACATTTCAGATAAGCTTTATCGCGCTATGACTGGTAAGCCTTCTATCTTTAAATCAAAAATTGTTTTTATCTCTGATAGAACGACCAAGTCCCGTGACATTGAGAAAGAACTTTATATTATGGACTTTGATGGAAGAAGAGTAGAGAAGTTAACAACGTTTAACTCTATTGTTCTTTCTCCCTCTATCTCTCCGGATAATACCAAGATTCTTTTTTCTGTGATTGAAGATAAAGCCGCTCTGTCTTCACGTAATAAGAAGAAGATGATTAAGAATATTAACCTTAAAATGTATGACCTTCTCACCAAGAAGATGACTACCATTTCCAGCAAACCAGGTCTAAACTCAGGGGCCACTTACTCTCGTGATCCTAATATTATTTATCTGACCCTTACTCAAAGTGGTAATGCTGATATTTATGAAATGAATCTCACTACTACTCGTATGAGAAAAGTAACTTCACACTTTGCCGAAGATGTTGACCCTTCTATTACCCAAGATGGTAGCATGATGACTTTTCTTTCTAACCGGGCCGGTAGGGCCCATATCTACACAATGGATCCTTCTCAGACTGAAAAGGACGTAAAACGAATCTCTTTTGTCGGGAAATTCAACGCCACTCCTCGTTTTAGTCCCGACGGCAAAGAGATTGTTTTCTCTTCCTGGGTGGATAATGGCTTTGATCTCTATAAGATTGGGGCCAATGGCCAAAACTTGGTCAGGCTCACAAAAGACTTCGGTTCTAACGAAGACCCGGTCTTCAGTCCGGACGGGGAATTCATTGTTTTTACTAGCAAAAGGGTCATTAATTCCCGCAAGGCCGTCCAAGATTTATACATTATGAATAGGGAGGGTGAGGTTTTAGGGCAATTGACCCAGAATTTCGGGAAATGCTTCTCTCCTCAGTTCACTAACATATTGGATTAACTGGAAAATTTGCAGAAAATTTAAACACCGCAGCAAAATAGTCTTGTAAATTTTTCAGGCAGAATGTAATATCTACCCATCTTAACGCACTGAGTAATTTTTAATCACTCGGTTTTTAAAGTGTAAAGGGGATAGACTATGAAAACTGCTTCAATCCAAAACGAACTAGCTACTCTTTCTTCAGTTCTACTTGCTAATCTTGATGAAGTTGTGTTTTTCTCAAAATTAACCGAGTTCGTAGCTCAGATTTTCCCAAATCACTCTGTCCTTGGTTTTGAAGTTCTAAATGATGGTTCAACTCGTCTTATCGCTCAAAACGGAAAGGCCCTTTCATCTGCTAAGCTTTTAAACAAAGGCCAAGGTCTTTCTGGATATGTAGCTCGTATGAAAAGAGCTTATTATTCTAACTCTGCTAAGAGAGATCCTCTAGCTACAACTGGTATCCGTGCTGAAAATGTTGAAGCTGAACTATGTATCCCTGTTATGTATGAGTCTTCAGTTATTGGTACTATTAATGTTCAGTCTGAAGATGCTAATCGTCAGTTCTCAGAAGCTGACATTACGGCCATCAATAATATTCTAGTAGAGCTTGCAGCTCCAATTAAGAATATGCACCTTTTCCTTATGACTAAGAATCTTAACCGTGAGCTTCTTAGCCGTATCGAAGCAAAAGAAAAAGAACTTTCTAACCGTGTAGAAATTAAGACTGTTTCTCACTTTGAAGATAAGTCTCAAATGGTTGGTGTTTCTAAGAACTTCCTAAGTGTTGTTCAAGCCGCTAAAAAAGTTTCTACTCAAGATTTCCCTGTGCTTCTTGAAGGAGCTCATGGAACAGGTAAGAAACTTCTTGCTAAGAAAATCCATGCTTGGTCAGGTCGTAAAGGTGACTGTGTTATTGCTAACTGTTCAGTACTCAATGAAACTCAACTTGATCGTGAACTATTCAGCTCTAAAGGTCTAATGGTAAGAGCTAATGGTGGAACACTGATTATGGATGACATCGGTTCAATTTCTGCTCTGATCCAGACTAAGCTTCTTCGTGCAATCGTATCTGGTGAAATGACGACTGTTGATACTGATGAGAAGATTTCTCTTAACGTAAGAATTATTGCTACTTCAAAAACTTCTCTTCGTGAGCAAGTTGAAGCTGGTAATTTCAAAGAGGATTTATTCTACCGTCTTAATACAATTGCTCTTAACGTTCCTTCTTTAAGAGAGCGTTCAGAAGATATTAAAGTTATGGCCGAGTTTTTCCTTAACAATGGTAAGTCTGAAGCTAAAATCTTTACTTCAGCAGCTATTGAAAAGCTTAACTCTTACTTCTGGCCAGGTAACGCTCATGAGCTAAAGAACGTAATGGAAAGAACTTATATCCTTTCTGAAGGTCAGTACATTGAAGCAAGCGATCTTCCTGACTTCCCAAGAGAGGAAAAAGTAGAAGTAGTTGAGGCTCCTGTTAAGTTTACTGAATCAACTCTTTATGATCTTGAGAAGAAGCATATCATTGACACTCTTGATCATTTAAACGGAAACAAAACTCGCGCAGCTAAAGCGCTTGGAATTACAGTGAAGACTCTTTACAACAAACTTCACTCATACGGACTTATCGAAGCTCGTGAAGTGTAAGAGTGCTTGAAGAGTTGAATGAGAAAAAGTAAAATTAATAAATAGGAGAAAATATGTCTAAAGCAGAAAACACAGAAAAAGCTACGGATAGTATCAACATTAAAAACTTCCGTGGTAATACTGATATCGAAAACTTTTATCGCTACATCCATGAAAATGGACTACGTCGCGAAGCTTTCATGCTCATGGAATATGCCATCGGTAAAGTAGCTAAAGTTAAGAAAACCAGAAAACCTAAAACACTTCAGTAATTTTTTTAAGGCCGGGTTGATTCCTGGCCTTTTATTTTTTCAAAATAGGCGCACATGGAAGTTGCTCAGAAAACAAAGATCGTCTTCGATCCTCTCTACGGCTTTATTCACCTAACAAATTTAGAATGGGAAATTATCCACACTCCTTTTTATCAAAGGCTTCGTTGGATTAAACAACTTGGTTTCACTTTCTATACCTTTCCCGGGGCTGAACATTCTCGTTTTGGTCACTCTATCGGAGTGATGTTCAATGCTCATAAAATTCTTCAGGCCTTAGGTTCCAGAGGGGTAGGGGATAAAGAATTATTCGACGAAAACTTTAAGTCAGATACCAAGACCTATCATCAAAGTCTAAGACTAGCGGCCCTTCTTCATGATCTGGGAACATTTATGTTCTCTCACACCACGGAGATGGCCTATATCCGCTATGGAGAAACCACTAACGATAAAAATGGTAAGGGTCATCCGGACGATCATGAACATCTGGGATCTTACATTATTAAAAACACCGATTACGAAGGTGGGATTACTTTTATTCTTAAAAAGTATGGCATTGATCCACAACATATCTCTGACTTGGTGAAGGGAGTTGATCCATCCATTCTTGCTAACCAGATTCTTCACTCTGAAATTGATTGCGATCGAATGGATTATCTTCTTCGAGATGCTCATTACTCGGGAATGAAGTATGGGACTTATGATCGAGATTATCTTCTTCATCACTTTCGAATCGCTAATATCAATGGTCACGATATTTTGACCATCAATCATAATGCTCTCCATGCAGTGGAAGACTTTTTGATGGCCCGCTTTGCCTGGTACTCACAGGTTATTCGTTCGGCCAGAGGTGCTCGCTTTGATGCCATTGCCGAAGAAGTCACTTACTACATGTTAGAGAAAGGGCTTATTTACTCTTACTCTCAGTTAATGGAAATGATTGCCAATAGTCCCATGGAGTTCTATGGATTTAATGATCAATACTTTATGAGACAAGTTCATAAGCATTATCTTGAAGGTAACTTTGATAAGTCTCCTCGAATTAAAGATATGGCCTACTGTCTTCTTTTTGAGAAGGCTCCCAAAACCATTCGTCTGGAAGAGTTTAAGCAAAGAATTCTGAACCAGGATGAAGATCATGTGAATGATAAGATCATTAAGCATGCCGAAGATAAGGCCAAACAAATCCAGGATGTTCTCAAAAAGAAGGGAACCGAGAAGGATTGGGTACTTGTGGATATTC
>DATGND010000215.1:0-3465 GCA_035306925.1 Bacteriovoracaceae bacterium
CCTACGACCTTCGGGTTATGAGCCCGACGAGCTACCAGACTGCTCCATCCCGCGTCAGAAGTGTCTTAATGAATTAAAGCATTTATAACGCCTCAGGATCACTTTGTAAAGGCTTAAATTGAAATAATCCCAATATTTTTACTCCAGCTTAAATAGCTAAATTTTGGTGGAATTTGCCCGATAGGTGTTAATGAGACAACCTTGATGTACAAGGAAAAGGAAATCCTATGCACCACCTGCAACACAAAAAAGAGAATGAACTTGTTATTAAATTTGATACGACTCAGCTTACTCCCACGCAAACAAGGCTGATTAAAACGATTAATGCTCTCATGGCCCACATCGTATCTGCTGATGAAGAAGCAGAACTTTTTGAAGGTAGTGCAGAGATGATTATCAAAATGAGCGAACTCATTCATCATTCAAACTTCGCGCAAACACATAAAGAACTTGATTATGCTGAACAGGCCATTGAGTACTCAATTGATTTTTTACGCGAGAATCTAGAATCTCTTCTTCATACTAATCTTGATAATTAGTTTTTGTTTTTAAGTTTGACCTTGAGAGTTCTTACTTGAGGTCAAACTTAATATCCACGGACGTATGTCCAAACTCTTGTAGATAATTGTTCTTCACTTTCACATCACAAGGATTACAGTTTCCAAAGAAAGCGCACTCGCGATAGATGTCTTCGATTTCAAAATCAGGATCGAGTAAATTTCCAACAGGTGAAATTTTATTATAGAGATCGTGATGACAGCGATAGACATCGCCAAAAGGATCAATAAGAAGTTCTGTCGTTTTACAAAGACAATTCTTCCTCTCAGTCACAAAACAAGCATCATCCCAACGATACTGTCCGTAGCGAACTCCCTGGTGAACACCCAGAAATTCCTTGGTTCTAAAATCAATTCCCTCTCTTTCACAAATCACTTTAATCCGTTCGATTTCTTCCATCGCATCAGGATGAGCGACCGTATAAAGTCCTACCCTAAAACCTAGGTTCATTAGTTCCAGGACTTTGTTTTTTGTCTCATCAAAGTCCATCGTCTCCGGATGGTAACTCACTCTGATAGGAGCATAGGGAGCATCTCGGTTAAATTTTTTCGTAGAAATATTTTGAGCAAAGACTTTAGGATCAAATTGAATATTAGTAAGAAGATCCAGTTCAAAATCATCATGTATGGAATTTACGATTTCATAGAAGTGCTTATGAATCGTAGGCTCACCACCTTGAAGAGTGAGAGGAAGTTTGGGGCCTGTGAACTTAAGGCGAGAAAGAGCTCTTCCCCACTCTTGTCCACTTAGAAGTTTTCTTCCGCTTTTAAGTCCAACCAGGTGGTTAATACAATAGGAGCAACTTAAGTTACAACTAAGTGTGAGAAAAACTCCAACGTATTTATAAGTAGAAGGAACTAGAACTTCTTTCATTTCTTCCTGACAAGCATTTGTAAGCGGTTTCCACGTTTAAGTTCACTGGCAAGTTTCCACATAAGTTTTCTGGTGAATGTGGCCGTTCCTTTTTCATAGTGGCCAATCACTCCCTGCACTCCTGTCCAGTAATCAATCATCTCAAAGCCAGCACGGTTAATGAGATAAAAAAGAGACTTAGGATCAAACTGCCAAAGATGATGAGGAAGACCTAAGTGATCATTGTAGGGATACTTTAACCCCACAACGTTAGGTACTTGAATATAAAGTAAGCCTCCATCTGAAAGAGAATGATGACATTTCTTCAATGCTTCCAGAGGATTCTCTAAATGCTCTAGCACATCACACATAGTGATCACTTGATACTTTCGAGGTAACTCCAGACGTAAAAAGTCTCCTTGAATCACTTCGAGCCCTAGAGATTTTGCATACTGAGTAGCATTCTCTTCAATCTCAACTCCCGAAGGCACAATTCGTTTTTCTTTTTTTAGAAAGTCCATCCAAAGACCAAAACCGGCCCCCAGATCAAACCAATCTCTTCTCTCCGGCCGTCCCTTCATAATTTTATCAAAACGATCTTCGAAGAAATAATCAAACACCGTTTTGTACTTTCGAAAGTACTCAGGATATCCCCAGTACTCTAAGCTTGTTTCCGGTTTCGTTTTAACATCATTTAAAAAGTTTGTTGTCACCGTATGAACGCGATCAAGATGAATTACTCCACAAGAAGGACAACGATTAAGACGATAATTATCGACATATCTGAAAAGGTAAGAACCTTTTTGACAAGCAGTACAGGAAATCGGCTTAAATGAAGTTGACATGCTCAACCCCTTCATGAATTTTCCATAAAAACTGATTGGTCGAATGGTGACGGCAATAACTGATACAATTATTCACATTCACTTCATCATAAATTTTCTTTGTCACTTCTGCTACACGATCAGACATGAAGATATCTTCAAAACTATTATGATGAAGATCCCCATAGCAGTAATCATCATTCTTAAAAAACTGTGAGCATGGATAAATCTTTCCGTTCGCTAAAATCTGCGTGATGAAAGGTGTACCGATACATTTTTTATAGATACGGTTACAGTCTTGAGTAAAATTATTCCAACGAACAATCACTTTAAAGTTACTATCAGTGAGTTCTTCTACTCGACGTAATTCATCCTCTGACTCTTTCCACAGATCCTCTGGAACATCATAAGTATTATTGGGATGCTTACTAAAGCGCTTCACCACATAGTAATCCACTCCTAAACTTTTTGAAAGTTTTGCTGTCTCATAGATATCGCGATAATTTTCATTGATAAGAATCTGCTGAGTGCCTAGAGTGACATTTAACTTTTTATCTTTTTTTATCTTAGCGGCGGCCTGAACGTTTGCTGTCGCACGATCAAAGTCTCGCACATTACCTTTATGAATGGTGTGATAAAGAGTTGGGTTAGATGCCTGAAAAGTAAACCTGGCCCAAGTCAGGTGAGGTAAAATCGCTTCTGACATTTCGGGAGTCATAAGTACGGCATTAGAATTAATGGCCATATCCACTCCCACTCTTCCGGCACGCTCAATCATCGAGACAATACCTTTATTGGCCGTGGGCTCCCCTTCTCCTGCGAGAAGAACACTCTTCACTCCGGTTTTTGCAAAAGATTCCACCAGAGAGTTCATAATACTCTCTTCAAGAAATCCTGCCTTATGTCCAAGGTAATCCACATAACAAAGATTACAACGCTGGTTACAACCAGAAGTCGGAGAGATCTCCGCGTGAATAGGAAAAATCCTCTCACCCTTCTTCCACTTTTCTACCGTGGGAAGATGATGAAGAAGTTTTGATCCATCTAAAAATAATTCACTCATCGTTATTCCTATATGTAATTAACGTGGGCAGGAGGATTTTTAATTTGCCATAAAGTTTCATTCACAGAATTAGGACGGCAAAACGGCATGCACTTTGAAACATCTACATGACAACGGACAAACTCCCGCGCTTTCACTGCTTTTTCACTCAACCAAACTTCTTTGAAA
>DATGND010000216.1:0-3028 GCA_035306925.1 Bacteriovoracaceae bacterium
AGTTAGTGGAAGTATGCTTTTTCCTCTTGATTCAGACCTTTCATCTTTAGAACAGGGGCATTTTTCCCGTTCTCGATCTAACTTTTTTGGAAACTATGTTTATTATTCTGAAGCTGAGAACCAAAGACTTCGCTCAATTGCTTCAAGTCAGTCACCGGAAAACCGCGTTGTGGTGGTTTACGGAGTAAATCAAAGCTATAATCTGCCTTCATCTGTTTTTGCTAAAGAGGGTAATCGCCATCGATATGTTCCCATTTCTTGTGGAGTAATTAAAGCACGTCCGCAGGAAAGTCTCTTCTAAGTTTAAATCTTAATTGAAAACTTTTCATGCCAAGAACCTCGGGTTAGAATAATTTAATTTCTAACATGAGGTTCTTTTATTATGAAAATTCTTTATTCACTTCTTTTCTTGTTTTCATTCAGCTCTTTAGCAGCAAATCCAGTTGTTGTTATCGATACTAATTTTGGAAAAGTTGAAGTTGAGCTTGATGAAAAGAAGGCGCCTGAAACAGTTAAAAACTTTCTTGTTTACGTGGATGCTCGTTTTTATGATGGGACGATCTTTCATCGCGTGATTGATAACTTTATGATCCAGGGAGGAGGGTTTCTTCCAGGGATGAAAGAAAAGACAAATAAAAGACCACCTATTAAAAATGAAGCTAAAAATGGCCTGAAAAACGATGTGGGAACAATTGCTATGGCCAGGACGAATGATCCGCATTCCGCTACCGCTCAGTTCTTCATTAATGTTAATGACAATGATTTTCTTAATCATAAATCAGAAACGACTTCCGGGTGGGGGTATGCTGTTTTTGGAAAAGTAACCAGTGGTATGCATGTGGTTAACAGAATTAAGAAAGTGAGAACTGGGAACATGGCAGGACATGCCAACGTTCCCATGGATGAGGTATTAATTAAATCAATTCGTAGAAAATAATTTAAAGACTTATAGTTTTTTCTTTCGTTTCTAGATAGTTTTTTGAGAAGTGAAGGAGTTGACCATCTGAAAAGTCCTCCTTCGCTTCAGCAAAAAGAGTACTCTCTTCAAATTCGACATGTTCTTCGATGCTGTATTTGATCTCTTGAAATAATTCCAACCATTCTTCAGAGTTAAACTCAAGCCCTTCGAGCATTTCAAATGAGTCTCTTACTTGGCGATGTTCAAATTCTGCATCATCCGCTAGAAAAAGAGCGTTATCGATTTGTTCATTTTTAAGACTCGCATACAAAGTCAGTTCTTCTGCTTCCATGTGAGCGAACAGTTTTGTTTTCATTTCTTCGAAGAACTTTTTCTTCGCTTTTATCTCTGGTGTTCTGATGATGCGGTTAAGGAGCTGAATAATCTCAACATGCTCGCTTTTAAGTATCTCAAGTATATTAGTCTGCATTTTCTTTCTCCTCACTAGGAACATCATAGCGATAGTTTCTTATATCTTGCTCTTCTTGTGGAACGGACCATTGTCCACAGGAGTTAAGCACAGCAAGTAGGATTATGAGCTTTATCATGATCTCCTCCCTTAAGACTCATTCTAGAAATTATAAGAGGGATCGAACATTTAAGAGATTCTAAAGGAGTTACTTAATCCACGGCACCGTGATTTAGTAAGACTTTGCCGATACAAAGAGCAGTTTGGGAGGGCCTATGAAATTACTTATTCTTTCTTGTTTGTTATTTCTAAGTTCTATAATTGAAGCGAATACGATTACATCAACTATTCATTCTTTTGATATTGATCCCAAGGGTGATGATCACTTCATCAAGTTGAATTCAGGTGAAGTGATCTTTGTGAATGATTTGAATGTCATTGAAGAACTACAGAAAAATAAAAAAAATGAACTAGTCGAGTTCAGCTTAGATAAGAATAACGAACTCGTATATTGGAACTCTTTATCAGTGGAAGAACCTGTAGAGTCTTTCACTGATAAACCGACAACTTCACCTGTCTATCAACCGACTCTTATTTCTGGAAAAGAAAACCTCATGGCAATTTTCCAAGGACTGAGAAAGGACACCAGAAGAAGATCTGAGTGTTATCATCGAGCTTATGTCTGGGCCTATGAGGAACATAAAAAAAGTAATCGAATGCTGACGAAACACTTTCTCTTTTTCACCAGAAGATACATTAGAGAGTATCGTTATCGCTGGTGGTTCCATGTGGCCCCTTCCGCTTTATTTGCAAACGATGATGGTTCTCAAGAGTTCATTATTTTTGATAGAACATTTATGAATGGACCGGCCTCTATTAAAGAGTGGACTGACAGCTTTATTGCTTCCAGGAGACATTGTCCGGTAGTGTATGTTTATTCTCACTATAACAATAATCAAGAATCTCAGCATTGTTATCTGATCCCTACACCAATGTATTATCTACAACCTTTGGATATTGAAAATTTTGAAAAGAAGGGAGTAGAAAAGCAAAACTTTGTTCCTTGGGATCTTAACCTTTCTTATCGAAAAGGTTTTACCGGACCTCGATTATAAATCAAGTTTCACGGCAAGATCCTCAATGAGGTAGCCAATCGCATAGGGAACGGAATGTTCTCTATCCTTGTTCCACTTATGGCTATGACCAAATCCTAATTTATGCATCCATTCGTGCATGAGATTTCCGGCCACTTGAGCAGGTGTATAGCGATTGAAGTACTTTCGATTCATCCAAATGCGAGTTGTATGAGGGTAAGTGTAGCCAATGGTTTTCGACGAATCTTCGTAGAGTTCTAATTCCACATCCATCGTATTGTTCGCCTGACGATTTCCTATAATCTCTGCTCCTAGAAGGATGAGTTGATAGATTTCTTCGTTAGTGTAATTGTTATTATCATTAAATCTCTTCTCATTCTTGAAAGTGTATTCAAGAACAAGGTCATGAAATTCATCTGAATTAATAATGGTTTTAATAATGTGAACGGCTTTATTAACTTTTTTGATATCGTCTGCAGTGAAATTGGTAAAACTGATGTTTGTTTTCCAATTTCCTGCAATGGCCCGATAGGGAAGTGGCTTCTCACTTTGAGCTTCTTTGAGATA
>DATGND010000217.1:0-2959 GCA_035306925.1 Bacteriovoracaceae bacterium
TACTTAAAGACAAACTTGCTGTTCAGTATTATCCGGAAGGAACCCGCTCTCGTGATGGTAAGCCAAAATCATTTGCAGAAATTAAAACTCCCCTTATCCATCTGGCCTACAATAACAACGTTCCTGTCATTGCAACGTCTCTTTATGGAACTTCGCTGGTGCTGACTAATAAAGGAAAGATCAATACGGGTAAGCATTTAGGAATTAAAATTTTTAAAGAAATTTATCCGCAGGATTTTTCAAGCTACGAGGAATTTGCAGAAGCTTGCTGGAACAAAGTCTTAGAGGGGCATAAGGAGCTTGAAGCTAAGCTATCTCATCTGAATTAAAATTTATTTTAGGGCGAATTTCAGCGTCGTTTCTATAAAGGAGCCCTAAAAGTTTTCCTGATTCTTGCGAAATGGCCCAGTAAAAATGCCCTTGTGGCCCATTAAAATCGGCGTATTTAAAAAAGCCCCCATTCTTAAAAATCTTCTCTTGTCTCTCAGTGAGTACTAACTCTGAGAAAGGAAGAACCTTATTAACAGGAAGTCCATAGGCCATGACTGACTCATTTCTTTCCAGTGGCCAGTCTTTCTTTTTTAAAGCATTCTTGAAATTTACTTCATTTCCAACATTTTCCCGAACAAGAGAAACAAGAGTTCCTATTGTTCCAAGATAATTTGCGAAGTCAGAAAATAAAGTTCGAACATAAGTTCCAGAACTCACTCTGACTCTCACACTTAAATAAGGGAATTGATATTTTACAACTTTGATATCGTAGACCTGGCGAAGAACTTGCTCTTTTTTAATCTCAATCCCTTCTCTTGCCCATTCATGAAGAGCTCGACCTTCAAACTTAGCGGCTGAATATTTGTGAGGAGACTGCCAGTAATCTCCTAAAAATTTTTCACGAAGTTTTTCTTCAATAAACTCTTTAGGTAAACGAGATATTTCTTCTTTTAAATAGCGAGAATCATCAACTTGTGAAGGAGGAACTGTTAAATCTCCAGTCGGAGTTTCCACTCCTAATTTCCCAACGGCAAGGTAAGTTTTAGGAAGGTATTCATGAATAAAATCATTAAGTCTTGCCGCTCCAGCAATCCCAATCAGCAGGACACCTGATGCGAAAGGATCCAGAGTTCCAAAATGCCCGATCTTTCCAAAGCCAGTAGGAAGATGGCGTTTAAAGTGGCGAACGACATCATAAGATGTCATTCGCGCAGGTTTAAAAATATTAAAAATTAAAGGTGGATAAAGTGTCTTATGTTTCTTCATCCGTAGAATCTGATTGCAGAAGACGTGTGATTTTTAATTCGTCTTCAAATTGAGAGTTGTAGATAAAGTGAAGCTCTGGAGTATGACGAACTTCCAATCTGCCTGCCAGGATTTTTCTCATTCTTCCGGCCGTACTCTCAATAGCTTCTTTAGCGTCTCCACGAGTAGAAGCATTAAAAGTATCCCAGTAGACTTTAGCATGAGAATAGTCCTGAGAAAGCTCAACATGAGTCACTGAAACATTCATCAGACGAGAGTCCGAAAACTCACGGCGTAGTGCGAGATTAATTTCATCTCGCACACGCTCTTCATATTTTACTTTTGAAAATTTATTACCACGTCCGGCCACTTTCTACCTCTTAAAGAGTCATATCGTGAGATAATGTTCTCTTCTTATCTTCCATAATATAAGCTTCGATAAGGTCATCAACTTTAATATCATTAAAGTTTTCTAATGCCATACCACACTCATAGCCGGTTTTAACTTCTTTAACTTCATCTTTGAAGCGCTTCAATGTTGAAAGACGGCCATCGTAGATGATCTTACCATCACGAAGAAGACGAATTGAACAACCACGCTCAATTTTACCATCAATAACAGCTGTACCTGCAATTGTACCCACTTTCGGAATACTGAATGTATCGCGAACTTGAGCACGACCGATATACTTCTCCACTTTCTCAGGAGTAAGCATACCCTCAAGGGCAAGAGTCACATCATTGATCAGCTCATAGATGATTGAGTAAGTTTTGATATCAACACCTTTCTCTTCAGCAAGACGACGTGCAGTTGTTACTGGACGCATATTGAATCCAAGAATGAATCCACCTGTCGAAGCAGCAAGGTTAACATCATTATCAGTAATTGCTCCTACACCACCGCCGATAACAGAAACTGAAACTTCATCATTTCCAAGTTTTTCAAGGGCATTAACGATAGCTTCGTATGAACCTTGAACGTCGGAACGAATGATAAGGTTAAGAATCTTCTTCTCTGCTTCAGAGTTGTTCTGAGCAGTAGCGAAGAAATCTTCAAGAGAAACAGTTTTCTTCTCAACAGTTGTATTGCTAAGAGCTTTTCTTTCATTGATACGGTTATCAACAACCTTTTGGGCTTCACGCTCATTCTTTACTACGTTCAGAATATCACCAGGAGAAGGAACTGTATTTAATCCAAGAATCTGAACAGGTGTTGAAGGCCCGGCAGAGTTAAGCATCTTACCAGAGAAATCCATAAGAGATCTTGCACGGCCATAAGTTTCACCTACAACGATGGCGTCCCCCTTATTGAGAGTTCCTCGCTGAACAAGAATAGTTGCAACTGGACCACGTCCAACCTCAACCTTGGATTCGATAACCACACCTTCAGCAGCTCCTTTAGGATTCTCACGAAGTTCCATTATTTCTGCTTGAAGCTGAATGGCCTCTAGTAGATCATCGATGCCTTCTCCAGTATGTGCTGAAACGTGTACGTATTGAGTATCACCACCCCAATCTTCTGGAAGAAGGTTGTGCTCCATAAGCCCTTGCTTCACTTTATCAGGATTGGCAGTCGGCTTATCAATTTTGTTAACAGCAACAATAATAGGAACGTCTGCATTTCTACAGAACTTAATTGATTCAACAGTCTGAGGCATAACTCCATCATCTGCTGCAACAACAAGAACGACGATATCTGTTACATTCGCTCCACGCTGTCTCA
>DATGND010000218.1:0-5059 GCA_035306925.1 Bacteriovoracaceae bacterium
ATGATCTTAAACTCACCATGCTGGATGAACAAAATCTTTCACCTATTAAATATAAAAAAGTTAATGCTAAAGATGGTCAGGAAGTTCCTTGGGAGAGAATTGTTAAGGGCTATGAATATGCTCCTGATGAGTATGTCATACTGACCAAGGAAGACTTGAAAAAGGCCAATCCCCGAGCAACGCAAACTATCGATATTCTCGATTTTGTGGATGTCGATGAAATCGATTCTCTGTATTTTGATAAAACTTATTATCTGGCCCCTCAAAAGAATGGAGTTAAGGGGTACTTTCTTTTACATGAAGCTTTGATGTCCACTCAGAAAGCAGCTATTTGTAAAGTTGTCATTCGTACTAAAGAGCATCTGGCCATGGTTTTAGTGAAAGAGAATTATCTCGTTCTAAACCTGTTAAAATTCAGTCACGAAGTAATCCTTCCTCATGATGCTCACTACCTGGATGAATTTGAAGTTCCGGAATTTTCCAATAAGGAGCTTCAGATGGCCATTGAACTCATTGAGGGGATGTCAACAAGCTGGGATCCTTCTCGCTATGAAGATACCTACACGAATGATGTTTTAAAATTAATTGATAAGAAAGTTAATAAAGGAGAAGTTGAACAGATCGAAGAAGCAGAAGGTCCGACTCCAACGGGAGCAGTGCTGGATCTTCTTCCATTATTACAGAAATCAATCTCTGATAGTAAAAAGAAGAGAGAGCAAAAAGGTAAGAAGAAGCGCTCTAACAGAAAGGTGAGCTAATGGATAAACTTAGACTTTACCGCAATAAACGAAACTTTGATCAAACCAAAGAGCCTAAAGGTAAAATATCAAAAGCAGGTGGTAAAAAACTCATCTTTGTTATTCAAGAACATCATGCTTCTCATATTCATTTTGATTTGCGACTGGAATGGAAAGGAGTGCTTCTCAGTTGGGCCATTCCTAAAAATATTTCTATGGACCCTTCTGTCAAGCGACTTGCCATTCAAACTGAAGACCATCCCTACGAGTATGCCAATTTTGAAGGACATATTTCTCAGGGACAGTATGGGGCGGGAGAGATGCTCATCTGGGATAAAGGTGTTTGGACTCCAGATGTAGATGATGTGGAGAAAGCTCTGGCCAGTGGGAAGCTTTATTTTTATTTGAAAGGGAAGCGAATCTTTGGTCGTTTCCGAATGATCAAGACTCATTATAAAGGAAAGGACAGTTGGTTGATTTCCAGAGTCGATCAGTTTGATCCCTGGCCTGGTTTTATCCCACCGATGCTCGCCTTTCGCAAACGAGAAGCACCTTCGGATCTCAACTTCCTTCATGAACTCAAATATGATGGCTATCGGATTCAGGCCCATGTGAACGCTGGAGATGTGAATATCTGGACTAGACAGGGAAAGGATTGGACCAGTAAGTTTTCTCTTATTGAGGACAGTTTAAAAAAACTAAAAGTAGACTCCATCATTCTAGATGGGGAAGTGGTCTCTTATGATGAACAAGGGCATACACATTTAAAATATCTGCTCAATAATCTTAAATCTCATCGTTTTGATCTTATTCATTACGTTGTTTTTGATATTCTTTATCTTAATGGGAAAGATCTGCGAGAACTGCCACTAATGGAGAGGAAGTTAATCCTTGATGATATTGACTTCCCACAATACATTGAAAAGTCTCTTTATTTTTTTGAGGATGGTCCAAGTTTTTTTGAAGCTGCAAGAAGCCTTCAGTTAGAGGGGATTGTGAGTAAAGATATTGAGTCAACTTATCAAAGTGTGCGCTCTGAAAACTGGATAAAAACGAAAACTTCAGAAGATGAGATCTTTACCATATTAGGATACAGTAAAAAGGGAAGACATCTTAAAACTCTCTACTTAGGAAAACTCATTGATAATAAATATGTTTTCAAAGGAAAGGTTTCTTCAGGAATTGATTCCGAGACCAGAAAAGAGTTAGAAAAGAAGTTATTTTCTCTTGATTCCGTTCCTGCCTATGAAAAGAATTTGCCAGAAGTATTTTGGGTCAAACCTGAAATTAAATGCGAGATCTCTTATCTAGAAACCGGCCCAAAAGTTTTTAGAGGTGCTGTCTTTAAAAATCTCGTTTATCCTGCTTCCGAGAGTAAAAGAAAAGTTAAGAAAACCTCCTTAGATAGAGTGGTTTATGATGTTGAGGCCATCACTAAAAGTGAGGTGCTGGATTTTTATGAAGATATTTCACCACTCATGTTTCCTCATTTAAAAAATCGCAAGTTAAATCTTCTTCGCTGTCCCAAAGGTAGTACTCAGCATTGTTTTTATCAAAAGAATTGGCATCAAGGTGAGATTAATGGTCTCAGTATCAAGGAGGATTATTTTTATCTCAGCAAAGCCTCTGTTATTTTAGAACTGGCCCAACTCAATACACTTGAGTTTCACATAACAGGCTCTCGTTATCCTCACTTGGATTACCCTGATGAGATTGTGCTCGATCTTGATCCTGACAGTAGTATCGATTGGAATGATTTAGTGAAGGGGGCTTTGAGTGCGAAGCACTTATTCCAGGAACTAGGTCTTATTAGCTTTGTAAAATTAACCGGGGGTAAGGGAGTTCATATTCATGTGCCCATTACCCCTCGCTACTCCTGGAAGGAAATTAAAGATTTTATTTATACTGTTTGTTATGAACTTAAAAACAGAAACCCTAAGCTCTTTACTCTTGATATGAGTCTTAAGGCCCGCAAAGGAAAAATCTTTTTAGATTATCACCGAAACAGTGAGGGAAGTTCTTATATTGCACCGTACTCTTTACGAGCAAAAAAATTCTCTTCAGTAGCTCTGCCCATTGAATGGAATGAGCTGATTGAGATAGGGGAATCAGGACCATTTTCCTTGGTGGAGGCCCGCAAGAAAATCTACACCCGATCTCAAGATCCTTGGAAAGATTATTTTACTTTAAGGCAAAGTATCGAGGTGTTAGATAAAGCAGAGGGTCTTGGTCAAGTTTCTTAGGGGTTGTCATACGTTATTATTTTTCTCAGAATTAATATATGAACTTAGCTAAATACCGTGACACCAATGATTATCGTGAAATTTTAAGACTTTTCCAGAAGAGTTCCGATCATGAAGGGAACTTATTATGGCAAAACATCAATGGAGAGCGAAAGGTCTTTTCCATCTCACATCTGGAGATCGACTTTGTAGGTAGAGAGGTAGTGGCCTATTTAGATAATCCCCAGGACGTTTCCCCTGGACTACCACTGTATTCTAAGCTTTCTTACAACGATACCATTTTTAAGGTTCAGGATTTCTTTGTTCAACAGGATTGCCTGAGTTTTAAATTTCCGGCCACTCTTAAGACATGGGAATTGAGAGCTAGTGAACGCTTTTTACTTGATGATGATGATGAGCATTCAGTGGTTCTATCCGTAAGTGGTAAGTCTGATACTTCCCAACAGATGAAAGTAAGCCTGAAAGACTTTTCTGCTAAGGGATTAGGACTAAGTATTTCCGAACTTAATAAACATATTATCAAAAACAATAAGTCATTTTGGATTCATGCTATTGATAGTTTTCGTTTTACAGAACCGCTCCAAGGGACAGTTACTCATTTGAGTAAAGAAGCTCAAGGCAGAAAGTTTCGCTTTGGTATTCACTTACATAAAGTGCTGCCGATAGAAGCTGTTAGGTCGATTTTAAACTAATCTCCTACTATTTTGTCTTTAGCTTAACTTGTCTTGTAGAAGCTTACTTCCTCATTGATCATTTTAATGAGAGGAAATGAGCATGGATCATATTTATCTTTTCCCAGTCAGTAATGCGATTCTATTTAAAAAGGTGAGTCTGCCTTTTCATGTGTTTGAAGATCGATATCGGGAAATGATCTACGATGCCATCGACAGACAGATTCCTGTAGGGGTTATTTCATTTGATCCCTATGACTATTACACCGGAAAAATTTGTGTTGCAGGGATTCCCCACATCCTATCGACTTATCCAGATGGAAAGCTCGACATCTATATCACTGGCCAGACTAAGTACCGCTTAGGAAACCTTGTGGAAGAAGATCCCTATAAAGTTTTTGAGGCCAAGGAATTGTTTGAGGATATGGATGTGGTTGATGATCAGCTTGAGTTTGAAATTGATATTCTAAAAAATCTTCTTAAACGTTGGGCCCTTCATTTCTTACCAGATCCCTTACAGAGAGAGAGTTTTGCTTTAAGTCTTGAAGATGTTGAACTGCTGGTAAATTTCTGTGCAGTTTTTCTCGTTGATGAAGTCAAATTACGAAGAGAAGTAATGGAAGCTTCCAGTCTTCAGCAGAAAGTGAAGATTCTGATATATGCCATTGGCCCAAAAGAAATTTCTCTCGGGCCATTCATGCCGACACTAAGATTTTAAAATTACTTTTTACCAGCAGCGATTTTTGCTTTGATCTTAGCTTTTTTCTTTTTTTGTGCCTTACGACGACTCATTTTCAATTCAGTATTTTTACGTCCAAAACCCATATGTGACCTTTTGTTAAAAATTGAATACCTTATTGTAAAGATCTTATTATTGAATGACAATGGTTAGGTTCTTTTACTAAAGGAGTAACTAAATGAAAATGATTTTAATGGTACTTGCTATGCTACTCTCATTTGGAGCTTATGCAGAAACAAGAAAAATAGTTATTGTAAATTACGAGACCGAAGGTGGCGTTAAGCAATGGCTTCCTGGAACAATTATGGCCAAGAAAGGTGATGATATTGAGATCACACTTATTAACAATGTTCCATCAGGTATTCATGGTTTTAATATTCCAGCTTTCAAAGTTCGCACTGAAGTTAAAAAAGGTGAGAAAAAAGTTGTAAAATTTAAGGCCGATAAAGAGGGACTTTTTGAAATCAAGTGTCACATGCATCCGGCCCACGTTGGAGGACAGTTACTAGTTCTTCCATAACTTACTATAACTGCCCCCTTATATTGGTGTTAAGCCTCTAAGGTAAATCTCATTATAATAGTACTGAAAGATCTCTAAATGATCTTTCAGTCTTTCTATTTTTTTCGTTGTACACCACGTCTTTCTAATCAAACGATTAATATTGGCCC
>DATGND010000219.1:0-4554 GCA_035306925.1 Bacteriovoracaceae bacterium
TAAACAGGGATGTTTATGAAACTACTAATGACTCTCGTCCTTCTTATTTATTGTCAGCTGCTTTCGGCAGTAGCCGAAAAGGATCTCCCCTACCTTTGGAATGAAGAGATTCTTCCTCACTTTCATACTCTCAATCATGACTACATGATCAACTCTAAAGGGCTCAAAGTTAGTCACTATTCACTGACTAATTCTTCTAACTCTAAAACACTGGTGATCATTCCTGGTCGAACGGAAAGCTCTATGAAGTATGCCGAGGTCATTTATGATCTTCGCCACTCTGGGTTTGATATTTTTATTATTGATCATCAAGGACAAGGATTTTCAGACAGAGTGCTGCGAGATCCTCACAAGGGATATGTGCGACACTTCCATCACTATGTAGATGATGTTGCTCAATGGATGGAAGAAGTGGTGAAGCCAAAATCTGAAGGGAAAGAACTTTTTCTTTTTGCTCACTCAATGGGAGGGGCCATTGCTGTTCACTATATGGCAAAGCATCCTGAAGTCTTTAAGAGAGCTGTTTTGAGTGCACCGATGCTTCAAATCAACACTCATCCCTACTCGGAGTTAGTAGCAAAACTCTACTCCAAACTTTTAATCACTCTCAGGAAGGCCACTGGTTACACTCCTGGTTGGGGACCATACCTTCCGGAAGAAGATATCTTTGAAAACAATACCAATACTCACAGTGAGCTTCGTTTCAAAGCTTCAAGATCTCTTCTAGAAGTTTATCCGGAGCTCATCGTCCACGCTCCTACAGTGCGCTGGACTCATGAAGCTCTTAAGGCCACTGAGTTTATTCATTATAAGGCCGATAAGATCAAGACATCGCTACTTTTATTTCAGTCGGGAAAAGATCAGACAGTAAAACCAGAACGACAAAATCAATTCTGCAAACGTGCCGCCAATTGCAGAATTTCTTATTACCCAAATTCCTTTCATGAACCGCTAATGGAAGTGGATGAAATCCGTAATCAGGCCATGAAAGAACTAAAAGACTTTTTAAAATAAAACCAATACCAATACCAAAAGGTACGCCGTACCTTTTGGTTCTCACCCATACTCTTGAATGACTTCCAGAAACTGCTTACCGTAATTTTCCAGCTTAACTTGCCCCACTCCCTGAACCAGCAAGAACTCTTCTTCATTGCGTGGACGAAGCGCACACATGTCATGAAGAGACTTATCACTAAAAACGATATAGGCCGCAATATTCTTCTCTTTAGCGATTTTATAACGAAGCTCTTTAAGGGCATTGAACAGTTCAGGCTCTTGGTGCTGAGTATGAACAGGTAAAGTCGCCTTTCGCGAAGACTTCTTCTCTTTTTTATACTCCTGTTGTCGAAGGAAAAACTTCTCTTCTTCTCTGAAAATCTTTCCCGATTCCGGTGTTAACCCAAGGCTTCGATACTCCCATGACTTAATTCGTACAAAGTTAAGATTCAGTAGTTGCCTTAAAAGCGTATTCCAATATTCTTTCGGCCTATCTTTTCCAATCCCAAAAACCGAAAGCTCATCATGTTTTTTTTCAAGAATCTTCGCACTCTTACTTCCGCGAAGCACATCAATCACATGTCCTGCACCAAACATTTGATCTGTTCGATAAATGGTCGACATGAGTTTTTGAGCATCAACCGTTGCATCCATCAAAACCGGCGGATTCAAGCAAGTATCACAATTCCCACAAGTCTCACTTCCTTCTTCTCCAAAGTAGTTAAGTAAAAACTTTCTTCTGCAGGAACTTGATTCACAAAGGGCCAGCATGGAATCAAGTTTATGACGGGCGACCTTTTTGTAGTTTTCATCAGCATCTGTAGACTCAAGCATCCCTGAGAGTTTAACAACATCCTGAAGGCCATAAATCATCCAAGCGGTAGATGCCTTTCCATCTCGGCCCGCCCGACCAGTTTCCTGATAATAACTCTCGATGCTTTTAGGTAAATCCAGATGGGCCACAAACCTCACATCTGGGCGATCAATCCCCATTCCAAAAGCAATGGTCGCCACCACAATCACTCGATCCTCAGTATTAAAAAGCGAGAGATTTTTTGTGCGCTCATCTTGAGGAAGTCCTGCATGATAAGGAATCGCTGGGAACCCAAGCTTTTGTAAGGAACTTGCTACTCTCTCAACTTTCTCTCGGGATAGGCAATAAACAATTCCTGTATCTTGAGGATGCTTCGTTGTAATGAGTTCTGTGAGCTGCTTTAACTCATCCGTTCGATCGAGAATCGTATAAGTAATATTCGGCCGATCAAACGAGGAAACAAAAACTTCTACTTCCTGCATTCTCAACTGAGCACAAATATCATGTCTTGTTTTCTCATCAGCAGTGGCCGTAAGGGCAATAAAAGGAGCTTCGGGAAATTTTTCTTTAAGCTCTCCTAGCCTCATATAATCTTTTCTAAACTCATGTCCCCACTGAGAAACACAATGAGCTTCATCAATAGCGATTAAAGAAATTTTAAGCTCATCAAAGAAATCGAGCATGGAAGGAGAGAGCACTCCTTCTGGAGAGACATACACTAACTTTACTTTTCCCTCTCTCACCTTTTCCTTCGCATCAATCATTTCTCGATAGCTAAGAGATGAATTAAGAAAAACAGCATCAACACCGGTTTCCTTTAAATTGGTCACTTGATCTTGCATTAAAGAGATAAGGGGTGAAATCACCAGTGTCACACCTTCAAGAAAGAGCGCCGGCACCTGGTAACAGATGGACTTCCCTCCCCCCGTTGGCATAATGGCCAGAGTGTCCTTTTGATCAAGAACGGAGTTGATAATTTTTAGTTGATCGAAACGAAAAGAATCATAACCGAAGGTTTCTTTTAAAATTTCGTAAAGCTTTTGTTGTCTCATTCTTTGAATCTATCCATTGGCCCACTTAATTACAATGCCTTGAGATCAAGAAACAAAAATATTTAACTTTTGAAATAGGATACTAACTACTCGGTTACTTGACTTATGATTCGTTCTCAACGATTGTCCTCCCATGCTAAAATTCACTGACTTGCCGCTCGACCCAATAATTCTCAAGAACCTTGAAAAGATGGGGTACGAACGCCCTACTCCGATCCAAGCAGAGGCCCTACCTCTTCTGCTCGATGGAGGAGACCTTTTAGGAATTGCTCAGACAGGAACGGGTAAAACAGCTTCCTTTTCACTTCCAATAATTGAACACCTAATAAAAGTTAAAAGGCCCAAGCTGGCGCGCAAGCCGCGGGTGCTAATCCTCGCACCCACCAGAGAGCTTGCTTCTCAGATTAAAGAAAATATTTAAGAGTACTTAGTGGATCTTCCCTTAAAGACTTCAGTGATCTTTGGTGGAGTTGGACAATCGGCCCAGCTCAATGCTCTTCGATCGGGAATTGATATTTTGGTGGCCACTCCTGGAAGACTCTTAGACTTAATGGAGCAAGGTCATATTCAGCTCACGGATGTTGAAATCTTTGTTCTTGATGAAGCTGACCGTATGCTTGATATGGGCTTTATTCATGACATAAAAAAGATCATTCCTAAAATCCCTAAAGAAAGACAGACCCTGCTATTTTCGGCAACCATGCCTAAGAGCATTGAAAGTCTTGCTCGTGACCTTCTTAAAAATCCAAAGAAGGTAGAAGTTACTCCTCCTTCCACCACTGTTGATAAAATCAAACAACAGGTTATCATGTGCCAGAAAGGAAGCAAGTACACCCTTCTTCAAAAGTTTATCAAAGAAAATGATATTGAATTAGGACTTATTTTTTCTCGCACTAAGCATGGAGCAAATCGCATTAGTGATTTTCTTCAAAAAATCGAAATCCCTTCTGCGGCCATTCATGGAAATAAATCTCAAAACAATCGTGAGCTCGCTTTAGCAAACTTTAAGTCTGGAAAAATTAAATTTTTAGTGGCCACTGATATCGCTGCCCGAGGTATTGATGTGGAAGGCATTAGCCATGTCATTAACTTTGATGTGCCGGTAGATGCAGAAAGTTATGTTCATCGAATCGGTCGCACAGCACGTGCAGGTCGCGAGGGAGAAGCCTATACTTTTTGTGATGAAACAGAAAAAGATTCTCTTAAACGAATTGAGAAGTTAATTAAAAAAATTCTCCCAAAAACTGATTATGTGGAAGATCCACAAGAAAAGAAAATAAGAAATCGCGAAGCCTCCAAGGCATTGGCCGGCAAGAAGAAAACTCTCGATCCTAAAAAGCCTAAAATTGGCTATCGCTTTAGAAATAGAAAATAGTATGAGCGGATTTAAAGAAGATTACTGGAAACAAAACTATTCTGAACCTCAGACTATGGATGCCATTGGTAATGCCAAAGACCATGTGGCCTATATCAAAGCTTTCTTTAATCTTGAAAATGTTGATATTAGTTCGATCACTGACTTGGGGTTTGGCCATGGGGTTTTGTTTCGAAAAGTCATGAAGGCATTTCTACCCTACAAAGCTTTAGGGATTGAACCTTCAGAATTTATTTTTATGAAAGCACGAATAGATAAGTGGAGGCCAGTCCCTTCAACAGAACTCACTCTCCTCAATATTGACCTTAAAACCTGGT
>DATGND010000220.1:0-2599 GCA_035306925.1 Bacteriovoracaceae bacterium
AAAAGTCTTAAATCTTCCTCCAGGCAAGAAGCAAATAGAGCTTTTTGAAGTTTTTCAACTTGATAACATTCATCAGAAAACGTGATGTTCTTAGCAATAGAACCAATAAACAAGAATGGATCTTGAGTCACAAGAGAGATATTTTTATAACTTTGAATCATTCTTCCCTGACTAAGCTCATGCTGCCCTAATAGAGTATTGATTAAAGTCGTTTTACCGGAACCCACCTGGCCAACGATAGCGACCTTTTCTCCCTCTTTAATATCAAGAGAAATATTATCAAGAAGTGTTTTATTATTTTTTTCAACACTCACATTCTTTAAAGAAAGACAATGAGACTCACTATTTTCAAATGGCCCTTCTTTTACTTCATCAAGAGACTCTGCAATTCTTTTAGCCGCAACAGAAGCAGAAGAAATTTCTCCTAAAACTTTTGGGAGCTGTCGAAAACAAGGTTCAAGGAATGAGAATAAAGTTAAACAAGTAAAGGCAAGCTCTGCGGATAAAGTGCTTCCGTCCCGAGTATAAAGAGCAAAGGAAAGAAAAGATACAAGAAGATTAAAAAATAAATAAGAACCGGTGGAAAAGGATTTTGCAACAGCGAGCTTTCTCCACCATTTAATTTCTTTTTGACGAATACCTTCAATCTCCTGTCCTGCGACTTTTTCCCAAACAAAGGATTTAATGACTTTAATTCCTTCCAGGAATTGAGACATTTTTCCCACTCGCTCATCACGGTTACTCATAATTTCCCCATGAATGGAAGCAAACTTTTTAGAGAAAAAGCGACTTACTGGAAAAAGCAATGAGAGAACAATCAGAGGCACCCAGGCCACAGAACCCAGGTAATAAAAAAGAAGAGCGCTGGTTAAAACAATCGTTAAAACGATTTGAACCAATTCACCGACTCCCCAAAGAATGGCCCCTGCAAGTTCAGAGTCAGTACTGACTCGGTTTATTAATTCCCCCTTATTCGTTTGATCACTTTTATTGATAATGGCCTTAAAGATTCGTTGATTAAGTCCATTCACCGCAGACTGGGTAGAAGTAACTGAATGAAAAACATAGTGCTGGTTGATCACCGCACTTAGAAGCTGCACGAGTCCCAGACTTAAAGCTACACTCAGACCATAGAACAGAGAAACTTCTCCATCAGCAGCGAGTTTTACTGTTTGAATCAGTTTATGAATCAACACAGGAGAAACCATCTTAAAAAGAAGAATAAAGAAAATAAGAAATAGTAAGGTCTTTGCTTGCGGCAGAAGGATCCTTAAGATCTGAAGCAGAAGGTTACTGTTACTATTAAGTTCATCAAACTCCTTAATATAGGCCTTAGGATTCCAAAGTTTATCAACTTCAGGGAAGTCATTAAGCTTTAAAGGAGTTGTTCTTCCTTTTTTAATAAGAGGAGTAACGCGTGAAAAAAATAAGGTCTTAAACATAGGCAATCCAAGAATGAAATATAAAAAATCATCAATTTATTCTTAAGATTGCCTATAGAAACATGGATGCAATGAACTTAAAACTTAAGTTCATTGAACCATTTATCTTGGTTTAGTGAAAATGTTGATAAGACTTCTCTTCAATAATAGGTGAGCGCAGGTGGAGGTTAAGATCTCTTTTTAAAACACTTCTTCGGTCGTTTTTCATATAGACTGATCTTGCCAGTAAGATAAAGTCGTCGCTGAAGTTTTTTTCTCTCTCATATTCTCGCAGCTGATCTTCAACCATCCATAATTCTTCATTTACTTTTTTTAATTCCTCCATTTTTTCAAGAGCATAAGAATCAAGCTCTAACTGACTCATGACATTCGTTAAGAGATCTAATTCCTTATTTATATTTTTAAGCTTCTGAGTTTCTTTGATCTTTTCTTGCTTAATCTTTAAGATAGTCACTTTATCTAATAACTCTCCTACTGACACTGAAATTTCCAAAGCATTCATTTCGTCTCCTTTTAGTTAAGAGTTAGAGTTCCCTAATTGAGATTGAGAGTGAAAAACTTTTTTCCTGATGTGGTTCGATCATCATGCTTTGATTATTTTCCAGAAGATGGGCAAGGTCATAATGAAAAGCATTCGTAGGCTCTAGCATGGCCACATAATGATCCATAAACCCACCATAGCTTTGAAAGAGCCAAACATAAGGTAAACCCTCTAGAGAGAAATTAAAGCGCAGTTCAGTTTGAGTACGAGGGTTAAATAAAGCACACTCTCCAGAATCAAGATCACTGATTTTTACAAACTCACGACTATAGCCATCATTATCCTGAACCACATCAATCCGCACAGGTCTTCCTTGAGGATCAAGACCTGTTGGGAACTTGGTCTCTTCTGAATGACCAAGCAAACGGCTAAAAGGAAGGGCCACCGGCTTCATTTTTGACGGTGGAAGAATGAAGCGATCACCTTTCTCAATTTGTAAGGCAGGATGATATTTAAAAAGATAAGGTAAGGACCTCGTTGAATTATTTTTGATATTATAAGTTATATTGATTAATGGATTATTAGTGTCCAGTCCTATCCGTTTTCGTAAAGTAAAAGGCATGGTCTCGCATTCAAAACTTGCTTCAAGATAATAAGAATCACTTTTGTGAATGTG
>DATGND010000221.1:0-13941 GCA_035306925.1 Bacteriovoracaceae bacterium
ATATTGATCTGAGTAGGAGCAATAAATACTCCAATTAAAACAGTGATGACCACTAAGATCGTAAGCTTGGGTTTAAAGAGATCCAAAGTATCATTGAGATAAGTAGGAATAGGCGAACCAAAAAGATTCCACTCTGCCCTTCTTAAACGCACCAATAAAAAAGTCAAAACATAGAAAAGAGAAACCGAAAGAGCGAAGTGATAAATAATCATCATGGAAGATGACTTCCTACCCATCATCAACCCCAGAAGAAGTTGAATGAAAATCAAAACAAAACCGATGATGGCCGCAGGCTTCCATTTAGGAAGGCCCTTGATTAAGTAACTAAAAAGAAAGGGCCCCATAAGAGCAAGAGTTAAACCCAATCCTCGATGCAGAATGGAAAGGTTTCCCGCAAGAGGAATCTCTGCTTGTTTTTGCCAACAACTGAGAAAGGATTCACTGGCCTCACAGCCGGCCAGCAGAGAAGACTTTCTTAGAATAGAACCCAGGATAATCTGAAAGACTATAAAGAAAAGATAAGCTCCTACATAATCTTTTAACTTAGGATTCCACTTCTCTTTTAAGCTGGATTCAAAATTTATTTCTTTGGTGCTCTCTAAACTTGCCAGTAGAAGAAGCAGGAACACAAACTGTAAGAGCAAGGTGATAGTAGGAAGTTTATAGCTACTAATGGCCCAGGTGGTAAGAGAATTGAGAATGAGAAAAAATGTCACCAGAAAACTTTTGACTCCTTTCTTTTTGAAACTAAAGATTCCCCAAAGGAGTGCCAGAAAGCCTGTGAGAAAATTACTCCAAAAACGTAACTGCTCATAGTGAATGGGTGATAATAAGGAAGAAGAAAAATGGCCATAACAACGAGGCCAATCAGGACATATTAAACTCACTTTTAAATCTTGCAATTGAGCCCCGACCAGGAGCTGCAAAAAAGTGAGAACGATGATTGAGACGTAAAGAAGTTTCATGCGTACCAGCGGTATAGCATGAGATAAACAATCACTCCAGTAATAGAAACATAGATCCAAATGGGAAAAGTTATGCGAGCAATTTTCTTATGCTTATCCCACTCCCCTCTAAAACCATGCCAGAAGGTTTTAATAATCATGGGAACCATTACACTTGCAAGAATAATATGAGGAAAAAGAATCAGCAGATAAACTGTCTTAATCCATCCAAGGTCTGGAAACTTTTTTGAAGGCACACTGTAGTGATAGATCAAATAACTGGTAAGGAAAGCAGCACTGACAACTAAAGCACTAAACATCAGCCTAATGTGCAACTTCCGATGGCCTTTCTTAATGGCAATAAACCCAGAAAGAAGTAGAACAAAAGATACAGTATTTAAACTCGCATTAAGAGTTGGAAGATCGTGAACTGTCATGGTCATTTAACACTTGGGCCCGAAATGCATCATGTTTTTTAATCAAGCGATAAATGATGATGTAAGGGATATAAATCGCAACAATAAAGATTCCTAAAACTAATGTGGTATTAGAATCTCTTCCGTCCTGCGTACTGCCAACGCAGTACGGACAGGCCAGAAGGTCATTAACGAATAAAAAACATGTGAGAGTCAGAAAAAATTTTGTCATTATAAAAGGTACACAAATGTAAATACAAGAATCCAAACAAGATCTACAAAGTGCCAAAACAAGCCCAGAATCTCAAGGCGGTTGTAGTTACCGTGATCATAGTCTCCTCTGCGAGCATTGAAGTACTCACAAGTCAGATAAATCACTCCAGTTAAAACGTGAAGGCCGTGAAACCCTGTAACAAGATTAAAAGTAGAAGCAAAAAGATTTGTGCCGTCATTAAAATTAGTAAGAGTAATTCCCTTACTAACAAGATGTGTGTACTCATAGGCCTGAATACAAAGGAAGATGGCCCCACCAGCAATAGTTGTCAGTAGCCAATTCAGCATGGCCTTACGATCTTTTTGCTTACACCCTTCGATAGCAAGAACCATAGAAACGGATGAACAAATAAGAAGGAAGGTTGCAAAACTTGAAAGAGCGATACCGAAATAATCCGTAGGATTCGGCCAATCAAACTTGGTACGCATATAAGCGTAGGTCAGGAGAAAACCCGAAAACGACATGGCATCCGTAGTGAGAAATATCCACATCCCAATTTTTCCAGGGGTTGCCTTACCAAACTGAGGATCAACTCCTCCAATTAACGGGTTAGAGGGATGATGAGCGTGTTCGGCCATATCAATTTCTCCAAATTTTATGATCTTTGTTAGGTTTTCATGTTATTCTAAAGCTTAAAAGTAAAAACTGTCTAGAATTTAGTAATTAACATTAATATTGTTTCGATAACAGTTAAGATAGGCTTTATAATTGATTTCTATGAATATTGAACACATCCAATCCGCCCTACTTATTTCGCTGTGCTGCTTCGTAGCAATTAATTTGGTGCTCAGTCTCGTCCTGTGGAAGTATTCAAAACATAAGGTCTATAAAAAGATCGTAAAATATTGGGCCGCAACAATTGTTTTCTTTGCCTTCCAATTCTTCTTTCCTCATACCCCTCTTCAGATTGCTCTTGCCTATGGGTTTGGCATTCTGCCAATGATTTATGTCTATATTCTCGTTTATAGACTTTTTAGGCTAGAAATTGAGATTAATAAATTTTTAATGATTCATATTGTTGCTATAACTTCGACACTGATTTTCTGGAAACTAGATTATGGCTTTACGGCCATGGCCTTACCGATCTCGATTTCTTTATCCATTCCTCTTCTTTTTTCAATTAAAACGATTTTCTTAAGTCATCGCTCTCAAGCAAGTCTTCTTCAAAGGCTTTTGGGTTGTCTTCTGTGTTTTTGGATCCCTCATTGCTTTACCTTCGCTTTTTTTAGAATGGTGGAAGGTGCTGAGCTTTTCGGATGGATCACCTCCTACACCCTCTACGATATGATGGCCATTCTTCTACCGGCCATTGCAGTAGAGGAAAGCTTTAGAACTGAAAAAATTCGTCTAGAGACACAAGTTCGTTCCCGTACTGTCGATCTCCAACGTGCTCTTGGTGATAAAGAAAATCTTTTAAAAATTTTAGTCCACGTTATTTCTAATCCTCTCACTGTCATGCGCTGGTACTTAACTGACCTTAAGAAAAGGCCTACCCAAGATCCTTCGCAGTACATTGAAAAAATTGTGAAGTCTCAAGAAATCGTTGAGAATATTGTTAAGAAGGTCCGCACGCTGCAAACTGAGCCAAAATCTCAATCAGTTACCCCTGTATCCTTTAGTAGATGTCTAGAGGAACTTCATTTTGTCTTTGAAAAAGCTTTATTGGCCAAGAACCTTACCCTGCAAGTTCTGGATCATACCAATGGGAAAGATCTCATTATGGCCGATCAATTTAGCCTCACTCATAACGTGCTTAGTAACTTTGTGAACAATTCTATCAAGTTCTCTTTTCCTAACTCGGTCATTAAAATTATTATCTCCAATACTGATGATCAATTACGCGTGGAGATTCAAGATTCGGGCGTAGGTATGAATCAAGAAACGATTCAGAGTATTTATAATAATCAAAATGTTCAAAGTTCTCAGGGTACTCAAGGAGAAAATGGTTCTGGTCTGGGTCTGGGGATTGCAAAGACCATGCTTAAGAATTTTGGAGCTAGCCTTGAAATTGAGTCAAAAGAATTCAATGAAGCCTCTAATAATCACGGAACTAAAATTATCCTGAAGTTTCCCCTTATACAGAATTCCTAGGTTACCTATAGAGACTAAAAAAAATCTAAACTTTTCCTCAAGAACATCTTCTGAAATGATTCTCCGCTAGAATTCTGAGGATGAATGTTATTGATCTTTTTCCTTACCAACTTAACCTCAAAGTTTTCGGTCCTCATCTTTATTTAAAAGATGAGGATAAGGAGTACTACCAAATCGCCTATAATAAATGGAAAGAAGCCTGGCAAGAAGTGGTCAATTCAGAAATGGGAGTGAATTCTTCTGTCTTCTACTCCGATGATTTTACCAGGCAGGATCATATCATCGCTTTGTTTGATCAAAAAAGCTGTATCGGTATGGCCTTCATGAGAGAAGTGAACTTAGGAATCAATTGCTTAATAGAGGACTCCTCTTTTCGTTTCTGGCCCCTTCAGCAATTAGAAAAGCTTCTTCATCAATATAAGCAGGTGGTGATCGCAAGCTACTTTACTATAACTCCTCAATATAGAAGAACCCATGTGGAATGGAAGACTCTTTTTTTAAGTCTTTACCTTGATTACTTTTCAGAACTTGGTAGCAAGATCATGGTGACAGCTGCACGAAAATTAAAGTCCAATGAAAAACTCTGCTACCAGCTCGGAGCTAAACCTCTACTCAAGGATGTCGTTTTCAGCACAAAGTCAGGACAAGTCATTGAAAGAGAAACTATTGATCTTCTCTTTTGGGAGAACAATCACTTTTCTCTCTTAAATCCAAACCTACAAAATCTTCGCACCCAAATCTGGGCCGCTTACAAGGAGAAAAAAGATGAGCAAGCTATTAGCGCCTAACCATGGGCCTTTAAAAAAAGCGTGTATTGATTCATTGAGGAGCGTTTCCTGGAATAACACTGAGATCTATGGGGATTATCTGGCGCAGACCTACTACTATGTGAATCACTCCGAAAGGTTACTTGCTCTAGCCGCTGCTCTCTTTAGTAATGAAGACCGGCCACTCATGAGACGCTTCTTTAAACACTTAAAAGAAGAGAGCGCCCATGACCAGCTTCTGATTAAAGACATCGAAAGCTTAGGATTTCTCATCAAGGATTTTCCTGAACGAGCAGAGACTAAAATGTTCTGGGAAACCCAGTACTACAAAATAGAGCATGAAGATCCTGCGGCCCTTCTCGGCTATATCTATTTTCTAGAGGATCTCGCCTGTGATATCTGCCCGGAACTGACTAAACTCCTTACCCCTTTATACGGAAAGACTGCTGTGCGATTTCTCAAACTTCATGGAGAAGAAGACCCTGATCACGTAGAGAAGGCCTATCAGCAAATCTTAAAACTTCATCCCGACAGACAAAGGGCCATTGCTCAAAATTATGAACAAAGTGCTCGTGCATATTGCCTGATGATCTCGGCCATCGCCACAGAGAAAACAAGGTTAAAATCAGCTTGATCAATTGATTAACACTCGTCTTTGAGATAAAGGTATAAATAGCCCTTAGATCAAAGACGAGGTAACGTGGATCAACTATTCTTCACGAAGACGTTTTATTCAACATTTCAGTGGAGAGACTCAACTTATTATTTGGGTGCGATACTCCCTGATTATCAAAAAGATTTACTGGAAGGGATTAATCACCTTTCTCCTCACTCCATTCGAAATCGCTTTTTAGGTGGAAAGAAAACACTGACTGAAAAGGAACTCCATTACCTGACTCACTTCGATGGTATCAATCACTTTGCCTTAGGAGTAAGAAACAGTGAGCAGCGTGGTATCGCTGTTACTCGCATGGTAAGAAGCAATGACAATGCCAATCTAGCAGAGATTGCTATTACTATTATCGATGAATATCAAAATCTCGGACTAGGAACTCTCCTCTTCAAGGTCATCGCTTATGCTGCTTATGAAAGAGGAATCAATGAACTGATAATTCATCTCCTGCAACAAAACGAGGGAATGCAAAAGCTTGCCCGCAAAGTAGGAAGACTTATCAGTAAAATCTTTCATGGTGAAACAGTGACCTATACGATCAAACTTGAAGAGACTGAGATGAATAAAATTAAATCAGAACTCGAAGAGCTTTTTATAGAAATTAAAAAGGCCCAGTAAAACTGAGCCTTTTTACGTCATCCATACTCCTTCTCAAAACCAATCCTTTTACAAGAATTTCGAGTTGGATCAGAGTATCGATTTTAAATATTCATCGCTCAAAGCTTTATGATAATGATTTTCCTCATCAATTTTAGGCTGAACGATGTTGTTGTTGAGAATATATCGGTCAAATTCATCTTGGAATTTAATTCCACTCCAAAATTCTAGATTATTCTTGAAATGTTCAGTAGTTACGACGGTATGTTTATAGGCCGCAAAGTACCCTTTCAAGAAGGCCTTCAAGCCTCCCATGTCTTGCAGACGATAATCAAGGTACCCCATGAAGGCGGACCCCAGCTTATAAGAGCGCTTATCTGTATTTCTCTTGTAAACGGATTGAGCACCAATATTTGAACCCACAAACCCCGGATCAACTAAACGAGGATAACCATTATCTCTCCAGGCAGCGATGGCCTCATCAATCCAACCAGAGTTACCATTGGCAGGCATGACCCCTTTGGCAAAATAAGAGTGAAGCATTTCATGATCAAGGGCCGCAAATGAAGTGGCAGCAGCACCTGCATGCTCCATTCCTCCTGTTCCTGGCATTGTCCCATAGGCCACAAAAGAAGGATGTGCCCATGGCCCGTAGTCAGCTTCCAATTCTTCCATCACTCTGATGGTTTCTCTTTTAAAGCTATTGGTTCTTCTCCACCATGGTGAATAAACGGTAATGGGAATTTCTCTGCCGCTAATGGAGGTATAAGTGAAGTCTAATCTCTTAAAACCATTCTTACTGGTGATATGAAGATATGGACAGGAAACTGTGAAGTACTCCGGGAACTCAATTCGGTAGTGATTTTTAGCAATCTTTGTCAGTTCCCCATTAGTGTAGATATCCTGATTTTCCCTTCTGAAGCCTGTGAACTTTAAATCCAGAGTTATCTGATACTGATCAAACTCAAAATTAGAAGGGATATATTGCTCTAGAAAGAGTCTTTCCTTTAAATCTCTGATCCAAAAAGCCGCTCTGACAAACTCAAATGTCTCATCAAAAGAAACATTCTTACTCATGATGTTTTTCATCTCAACAACATGATGTCCCGGCTCCAGGCTCTTTTTAATTAATTTAGCCTTAGATACTTTGCCGGGAAAAGAAAGAGAAACAACATTAACCTTCTCTCCATTTACTCTTACATCTTTAGCAAGCGGAACCAAATCAAACAAAGGAAGACCGCTGTTTTTCTGTTCAAATTCAATCCGACTGGTAACGATGGCTTCTTGTCGAAAAAAATCAAAGTTGATTTCATAATGGGCCTTCTTGAAATCAACAAAGACAGCACGTCCTGATTGAGTGTTAAAATCCGGCGGGGCCAGATGAAGGTTGGCCAAAGCCTGAGTTGTTAGACACAAAAGTCCAAGTGAAAATAATTTTCTCATAAACCATCCTTGGTTAATTTAACTTTTTCTCGCATGCTTTATTTAGAAACCATTGAAATATGCCTGAAGGCAAAGAATATTCCGGATGAAACTGAACCCCTAGGGCCGGACGATGGGTGTATTCAAGAGCTTCTGCAATTTTCTTATTGTGAGAGAAGGCCGTTACCTTCACTTCTGGAAACTCCTGATATCTACTAAAGTAATAAGGAAGATTGATTCCTTGATGATGATATTTGGTGGCATAAAAAGACCCTCCGGGAAAAATCGCACTCATGACAGTTGGGCCTTGGGGAATCTCAACCTTATCTAGTACGTATTCACGATTAGGTATCTTTAACTCCTCTTCAATATCCTGATAAAGAGGCAACCCTTGAGCAACTCCCATCATCTGCATTCCACGACAAATTCCCAGTAAAGGCACCCGGGAGAATCTTTCTTCTTCGTTATAGGTTTTTAATAAACGAGACTCAAAGAGATCTCTTTTATCTCCATTCTCACTCGTCCGATAATGAGAATTATATTTTTCAATTTGATTGCGGGCCAGGCGATCTACCTTATCAATATAGAGGCGATAATGAATGTCTTCTCCACCAGGGATCAAGAATGCATCCATTTCATCAATCAACGCAAGATCTGTCTTAAGATCAATTAGCTCAATTTTGTGCCCAGTCGACAAGGCGGCTATTTTTAAACGTAAAGAGTTCATGAATCCACATTCATGAGAACAACCTATTTTAATGACTTCGTTCGGAGGTAATTCACATTTAGACCAGGAAAAAGAAGAAACTAAAAGTAAAACCAGAAACAACTTCATTAAAGATTATCCTTTTTAATGCTAATAACTCCTACTCCTAACAATGTTTTTTTATCATCAAAATCCACCAGGGTTGCTTGAATAACAACGTCACCATTTTCACCAATTCCTGGGTTATTATAGATGATAGAATCAGGGTTTGAATAATTGACTTCGCTGGTGATTCCCCAAGGAGTTAACACAACATCACCTTGAGTCAGCAGTCGACTAAGCTTTACCCCATCATGAACATAAAGAACTTTTCTGTTCTGATGATCAATGGCCCTGAACACCAAAGAGCCACCATTATAAGCGATAGAAAATGATTCAAACTTTTTAACATCAACCCCTTCACGGGCAAGCACTCTTTGTTGGTGACCACTAACTTCAACAATAGCTTCACCTTCCTGATCTTTAGCAATAACAAAAACTTTTCCATCACCGATAGCAACCGTATTATTGAAACTCAACCAAGGTGATTGAGGATCACTATCTTTATCTGAAAAGACTTTAATCCATTTATTATCTTGAAAACTCCAGATCTCGTCAGGGCTGGAGTTAGCCAGAGACTTTCTTCTCACCTTAACGGCAAACTCTCCTGTACGAGAAACACCAGGAGAGAAGACATAGGCAATATCATCGATCTGGGCCGTATGAAAAACACCTTCCTGCAGAACTTTTAGTGATTCTCGACTCTGATAAATCCAGGAGTCTCCTAAATAAGTGACCGATCGAGAATGAATATCCACAGGAAGCTCCGTGATGCTACCCTTTTTCCACTGATAAACTTTTTTTACTCCTTCCATGTCATACTCATACCAAGTGAGTGTGCCAGCAAGATACTGAGGAACAGAGACAAAGTTTGAAGACGAAAATAAAGATTTCCCTATTCCATCCTCTTCCCACATGACTAATTCATGCTGATCATCTCTTATACAATTAAGAACTGTTTTCCCTTCAAAAACTGTGGGCGTTCCTAAGTAGCAAAAAGAATCTTGGGAAATATTGTAATTTCTAGTAGAAAAGAAAAGAGCTAGTAAATCTGGTTTATGATAATTTGCCCAGGTGGAAAGTGAACTCCCAAGGGCCAGCAATGTAATTAAGTATTTCATGCTGCTTATTATAGCAGAATATGACCATAGTCATTTTTAACATTTCCTTACTGCTGATTAATAATAATACCTGCCAGGTGCTTCATCGATTCCAACATTTCTACCTGTGTATCTTGGTCAATTTTAGATTTTTGAAGAGCTCTTTTCATACAGTACACCCACTGTTCCGCTTCCTTTAATCCAATGGGGATATCGATGTGCCTCATTCTCATGCGAGGGTGTCCATATTTTTTAACAAAGACTTGAGGACCTCCAAGCCAACCGTAGAGATATTCTTTGAGCTTCTGAGCAACTTCCGAAAGGTCTCCCTTGTGAGTGGCCAGACAATCCTTAGCGATAGGATCAGTCTTCATTACCTGATAGAAGTCATCTACCAACCGATCAATGGTCTTCTTTCCACCAATTCTTGAGTAAACAGTTCCCGCATAGGGATAGAATAAACGTAAAACTTTTGAGTAAACACTTTTAAGAGACATAAAAATTTATTTTCCCTATAGGTTAAAGGCCCTCTGCATATATAATAGCCATTAAGTTAGGTATCAAAGGAGACGTAAATGAAATATCTATCACTAATTACCCTAACGGCCCTTCTTGGTCTAGCCTCTTGTGGACATTTTTCAAAGGGTCATTGCTGTCATAAAAAAGAAAAAGTTTGTAAAGAATACTGTAAAAAAAATAAAAAAGAGTGCAAGGAAAAGTGCCACAGAAAATCTAAAATGAAAGAGAAGCAAGAGTGTGGCGATCATTGCAAAAAGCCTGATGCAACTGAGAAAAAATCATAAAACTTAATAACTGCCCTCAAATGATCATCCCCAGAAAGCAACTTTCTGGGGATGCGTAATTTTTTAGAGGACTCTACTTTCAGGAAATTCTTTTTTCAGTTCTTTAATAATCATATTTAAATGATCTTCACCTTTCACTTCCAGAGTAAAGACCGCATTTACTAAATCAATTCTCATCCCTTGAGAATCCCTGTCATGGAAAACTTGCAGGATATTGGCCTCAGCATCTTTAATCATACCGGTAATCTTATGAAGCGTTCCTGGTGTATCGGAAATAGGAATAGCGATTCGTGCTCTTCTTTTTGATTCAATGAGACCGCGATCAATAATACGATCTAAAAGATTGACATCAATATTTCCACCACAGATGACAAGAACGATTTTCTTTCCGATGAACTTCTTTGAATTCTTCTGATAGAGCTGATCGAACAGGGCCAGAGGAAGGGCCCCTGCTCCTTCAGCAATAATGCGGGCCTTTTCCATTAACTGTAATACGGCCCAGGCCATTTTCTCATCAGTCACCGTATGAGCAGAATCCAGAACGGAGTTGAGAATTTTATAGATTCCCTTTTCAACGTTTTTTACTCTGATCCCATCAGCAAAAGTTTCCGCGGTTTTGTGCTGAATGATCTTTCCTTTTTTTAAAGAATCAACCATAGATGAGCAACCGCTTGCCTGACCTGCAATGATTTTTGCCTTAGACTTGCAGTATTTCAGAACACTTCCCATTCCAGAGACAAGTCCCCCACCGCCAATGGAAGAAAACACATAGTCCATATGCTCTAACTGGTTAACCATTTCAAAAGCAACACTTCCCTGGCCGGCAATAACATGAGCATCATTGTAAGGGTGAACAAAGGTCATGGGAGTCTTCTTCATCAGTTTTTTGGCATATTCAAATCCTTCTTCAATAGAGTTCCCATGAAGAATGACTTTGGCACCCAGAGTTTCTGTATTTTTGATTTTTGTCAGAGGTGAGCCCACTGGCATAATGATAGTGGCCTTGATCCCAAACTTTTGAGCGGCCCAGGCCACTCCTTGAGCATGGTTCCCGGCACTCACGGCAAGAACTCCTCGCTTTTTCTCCTGCGGAGTAAGACCTGCAATTTTATACGTGGCCCCCCTCATTTTGAAGGAACCAATAGGAAGCATATTTTCAAGCTTTAAATAAATGTCGCACTTATACTGCTTTGAAAGCCACTCGTTATAAACCATTGGAGTTGGTTCAATAATTCCTGAAAGTATTGCATAAGCTTTTTTAAATTCTTCAAAACTAATTTTCATAACGACCTTTAAAAAAAATTCTCCACAAATATTTGAGACCCAAGAATAAAGAAAATAAGAGCTCCAAAACGCAGCATCCATTTTTCTGGAATCTTTTCAAAAAAATGTGATGCTAAACAAAAAATAAAACAAACCACCAACGTTATAAGCCCAATCCAAAAGGCACTTATATAAGCTCTAGGCAAAGTGGCAAGACTCACTCCGGCTGCAAATGAATCAAGACTCGTGGCCAAGGCCAGGATCAAAAGCGAAAGGAGTCCCCATTTTACATGTCTGATTTCTTCTCTGAACGTATCGGCTAAAAGCTTAAAACAGATGACCAAAAAAATGATGGAGACCAGATATTGGAAGAAAGGACCAAAGTAGGAAAAAGTAAAGTATTCCCCTACTAAACTCCCTCCCCATAAAGTCAGGCCTTGAAATAAACCAAAAAGAGTTGAGACAAACAAAAACTGAAGGATTTTCTGGGACAATTTCTTTTCACGAATACAAATACCTAGAGCAAAACTCACGATGGCCGCATCCAGGGCAAGGGCCAATCCCAAAAACGTTATTTCCCAATTTATCATAAAAAATCCTTATCACTATTTAGCCACAGGGTAGTGAAAAAGCAAAATGATCATGATAGTAATTAACCATGAAAACATTCCAGCGACTTATTTTTATTTCAATAGCCCTAACTTATACGGTCATCCTCGCGGGTGCTATTGTTCGAGGAACCGGCTCCGGTCTGGGATGTCCTGATTGGCCAAAGTGTTTTGGACAGTGGATTCCACCAACTCACATCACTGAGCTTCCTGCTAACTATAAAGAAATTTATAAGATCGCCGGTAAAACCATCGCTGATTTTGATCCCTATAAAACATGGACTGAGTACATCAACCGCCTGGCGGGAGTGACCTTAGGTTTTGTGATGATTCTGTTATTCGGCCAGTCCATCAGAGTTCGAAAGTATGAAGCAAGCCTCCCCTGGTTTTGTGCTGGCCTTCTCATCTTAATCATCGTTCAGGGAGGTATTGGAGCTGTTGTTGTCTCCACCCATCTTAAACCCTTTATTATCACCATCCACATGGTATTGGCCGTTCTCCTTTTATTTGGGCTGATTTATTTAAGAAAGTACTGCATGGACTTAAACAAAAATTTCATATGGGAGAAATCGGACTCCAAGAGCTTAAAAATAGCTAACTGGACACTAGGTGCTGCTTTCATTCAAATGATCTTGGGAACGCAAGTCCGCCAGCAGGTGGATCACTTAATCCGAGACACTAAAATGGCCACTCCAGAAACTGTTATCGAGCAACTTAACTGGCTTTTTTTACTCCATCGCAGTTTTTCCATCCTGCTTTTAGGTTTACTCACTTACCTGATTTACAATCTGTGGTTAAAATCGGATCGATTCACCCAACTATTAGGAGTTGTCGTCATTGCCATTGCATTAATAACGGCCAGCTCTGGCATTATACTTAACTACTTTAACTTCCCTGCAGGAGCCCAGCCGCCTCATCTCTTCTTTGCGGTTTTACTGCTTGGAACTCTCTACCAGTTAAAATTAAGACTAAAAGGATCAGTCCTTTCAGATTAATCCTAGGAGATTATGGGCTTCTAGGATAATCTTATAAAATGATTGGTTTTATCTTTTTACTGCTGGCCGCTAGACAAATCTATATCATCATTAAAAATGGTCTCACTGCAAGACAGATCAGGGAGGCAAGCACTGGTCAAGGTGTTTTGGTTCTGGTTGAGATTAAAAATTCAGATCATATTGATGATACTTATTTGAGTCGACTTGAGTCAATTAAGGCCCCTCACCAGCTTTATCTGATAGCCCCCTTAGATCATCCCCAAATGTTGGAATTCAGCAGTCGAGGATTCATGATGGCCAATTACAACCATCAAGTTGAAAAGGCCATTGATGTCATCAATCGTTTAAGCTTAGAAACGGATTGTGAATCCATTCTGGTTAGTGATGCCAATATTTTATTCGATTCTAACGGACTCTTTGGATTAGAAAAACTTCTCACTGATAACAAGGGGCCTTACTACATCGTCCCTCAGATCTATTCTGAGAATATTACTATTGATTGTCTTTTTACTCTCAACCCTAACCTGGCACTCATCTCACTTTTTAGTTTCAAGAGATTAACTCGCTCATTACGTCATCCATTACTCACCATGAGTGAGATCTGTATTGCTTATAGAAAAAAAGATTTTGAACTTTTTCCTGATCACTCCAATTGGAAATCATCCATCCTTTATGATTTTAGAAATCGTGCCATCGGATTAAAACTTTGCTTTGGAGAAAAGTTCTTCTCTCTTTACTTAAAACCCGACCTAGCTTCACTTTGGCAAAAAATGAGAAAGCAATGGGAAGTAGCGCTTAAGAGTAAGGATTACTCTGCTTCATCCTTTTTTATTCAAACTCTTATTTGGTTATTTCCGGTACTCTTCTTTGAACTTCACCCATTCTACTCCATAGGAATTTTCCTACTCCTGCTCATTTATAGAATTTTTACGTTTATTATTTTTCAGGAAAATATTCTTTCACTTTTCGTGCATCCGATTGCTGCACTTATGTGGCTGGTGAGTTTCGGGTGGAATGCTTTAGATAAGGTAAAAAAAGTTTAAAACTGCCCCCTTATATTGGTGTTCATTAATTAAAGAAGATCTTCTTTACCGATCTTTTATTTTTACCCTAAGCACTATAAGAAGCTATTAACGAACACTTATCCTTAATGATGTTGACTAAAGTTTTGCATCTAAGGGGG
>DATGND010000222.1:0-5507 GCA_035306925.1 Bacteriovoracaceae bacterium
GACTTTGATGACATTCTTAACGGGCCAATTGAGCAAGATCTCTGGCTGCTCTTTCCTGGAACAGATCCAGACTCATTAAAGGATCGAGAAAGATTTCTTCAGGCCTATTGTGAAATGACTAGAAAAGATTATGTGAGTCTTCGTTACTTAGAAGTCTTTAGAACAATGAGAATGGTGCACTTTAACGGATGGATTGCAAAACGATGGTCAGATCATTCTTTCCAACAGCTCTTTCCACAGTTTACTTCGGCCAATTATTGGGATCAGCAGTTAATTGATCTGAGAGTTCAGATATCCGCAATTCAAGACATAAACTATTACTAACTGCCTCACTTAAATGTGAGGCAGTTAGCATTAGTCCTGTCCATCTTCAAATTTTACCCCTACTTTCCATAGGGATTCACCGTCAATAGGGCGAACAGACATAACTTGTCCAAAGAGTGGATCATCGAGTTCAAAATTATCGAATCCCAAAACTAATAGATTGTGTCCCTTACTAAACTGATTTTCTACTTCGCAAATAAAGCCCATCCCCCCTCGAGATAAATCAAAAAGCTTAAGGACAAAGGTTTGGTCATGATCTTTAATTTTAAGTTTTACCTTCTTGTCTGTTTGGGGACGTGCACGAGGGCTTTCTCTCTTATCTGCAAACAGACGATCTTCTTCATCCAGACTTATACCGCCGAACTCTGTATTAAGTAGTTCCTGGTCTCTATTTGAACGCTGGGACATACTTTTAACTTTATAATAATTCGGTTTCTCATCCAGCTGCTCAATTCCAAGACGCTTGGATCTCCAAATCGTCGAAAAATCAATTCCTCTGACTTGCACTTTAGTGGCCTCTGCTTCCTCAATGATTTTTAATTCCTGAGGCATATGAAGACTGAAGTAACGATCGGCAAGATCAAAGATCTGTGTTTTGAAAATCATTTGTATTTTTTCTGAATAACAGTAAACCGGAATCTCACTATAGAGTTTAACATTTTCCGTTTTATCCAGATGCATGAGTTTAGTGTCCTGATGAAATGAATTCAGGTAAGACTGAAGAACTGATCTTCCTTCTGGTTGAGGTTGCCAAATAATGAGAGGACACTGATTGGCCTTCAAATGTTTTAAAATTTTTTGATAGGCCAAAAAATCTGTTTCAGCAGTAATAATCTTCATTACAAAGATTCTAGCACGCTCAAGTTTTCAAGCAAGGAAAAGGCAGATTAATCTTTTCTAAAAAAAAGAAGCCTCTTTTCATATTTTTTAGAAACCTTTCTTTCACTAGGGAGACTGAAAGCTTTTCTCCTATAGCCCTGTCTGTGAGGATCTTCTGCCAGGCTGATCTGCTGCTCAACGGTTCTGTTAAATACTTGAATAAGGTTCTCTTCTTTTCCTTCAGTCTTCTCCATCCCTAAACGATTAAGATCACAAATTACCTGATGAATGGACTCTACTGTAGAAAGACATTCCGGCAGTGGTTGATGTTTTACTTTAAAAGCTGAGGTTCGATTGGTGCTAAAACTCACCCGAGGAAGATCATGAAGACAGGTGGAAAGCCTCATCATTTTTTTAGCACAAGGCCAGGTGCCATCAATTACAATAAATTGCTTTGGTTTTCCCGAAAGAAACTCCACAGGAACATCCCCTGATAAATCGACTACCTCATCACCGGGATAAAGGACGTAACTTTCATATTGAGGGTCATTGAGCATTTCAAGAAAGGGTTTGTTCTCATCAAAGCTAATATCAACAAAAACAGCTGAGTTCTCTAAGATAAGATGGCTAAAGCGCCCTGTTCCTACTTTTTCTTTTTTAAACTCCATGGGATGCATGAGAATGATAAAGCGAGAAGTGGTTTTAAAAGGCCTTAAATGCTCACAAATACAGGTTCTGAGCCTTCTTCGGCACTTGAGGCATAAATTCATTACACGGTGACTGTCGATATCTAAATTTTTATGCATAATTGGCAACTATATGATGTCTACAACTCAAAGAAAACCCTCTGTAAAAAAGATTGCTCTAACGGGTGGACCTGGTGGTGGTAAATCCACTGCTTCCGAACTCTTTAAACGAGAATATAAGGACTTTATTTCTCTGGTCCCGGAAGTAGCGACCCTTCTGTTTAAAGGAGGATTTCCACGTTTTGACTCTCCCCTTATTGTTGAGTCCATTCAGACGTCGATCTTTCATGTTCAGCAAAATCTTGAAAATACTTATAGCACCCTTTTCCCTCACCACACTCTACTTTGTGACCGAGGAACAGTTGACGGTGCCGCTTACTGGCCAGACGGACCTGATGATTTTTTCAAGAAAATGGGAACCACTCTGGAAGCAGAACTAGCAAAATATGATGCTGTTATTTTTTTTGAAACAGCTGCTGCTGGAGGTATGACCATTGAACTTGGTAATCCTATTAGAAATGAAGATCAAAGAAAGGCCATTGAATTGGATCTTCGTTTAAGAGAACTTTGGTCTCTTCATCCCAATTTTGTCTATATCTGTAATGCCCCTTCATTCTTGGTTAAAATTCAAAATGGTATTGAGGCCATGAATAAGATCATCCACCCGCAAGCTTAACTTTAAAGCCTGTTTTTTCTAAATGGACCTTAATCTTCTCCCGATGATCCCCTTGGATTTCGATCATATTATTCTTGAACGCCCCACCGGTTCCACATAGAGATTTTAATTTCTTCTCTAAGGCCTTGAAATATTCATCATTGTGAGGAAGTTCAAAAATAACGGTTACAAGCTTACCGCCACGACCATTTTTTTCCAGACGAATTTTTAAAGTATGCTCACTTGGATTTAAATCAGAACTTTTGGGACAAGCACAAGGGTACTTATTGCACTTCTTACAACGTTTCTTAAAATTGGGGTCGTCACTATAGACTAGTTCGTAATCACTCATACAAAAGTTTTAATGGCCTTTTGATATGAGAGTCAAGGACTACTTTAAAGCAAACATTGAAAACAAAGTTGCACTTACCGAAAAAATACCTAAGCCAATTAAGAGAATGATTTTTTCCATATCGCCCTCCATGACTCATACTTTTATCGTAAGCAAAACTAAAGGTCTCGGAATAAAGAGGGAAGTGAGATTTTGTAAGTCAGCACTATGTAAATATGATAGGATAGTCCTATGAGTCGCTATATTTTATTCCATAAACCATATGGAGTTCTCTCACAATTTACTCAAGAAGATGGAGCAAGATCCCTGGCCGAATTCAATCTCCCTAAAGGAGTTTATGCTGCCGGAAGACTGGATAAAGACTCCGAGGGACTATTACTTCTTACGGATGATGGACCTCTCATTGAAAAGCTTCTCAATCCTAAAAATGAAAAACCCAAAACCTATTGGGCCCTGGTAGAGCGTCTTCCCGATGAGAATGCCCTCAATAAGCTTCGTAAGGGTATCAAGATTGAAAACTATCTTACAAAACCTGCACAGGTTAAAGTCCTTGATCCGCAACCGGAAGTACCTCCTAGAGATCCTCCCGTGAGATTTAGAAAAACGGTTCAGGATTATTGGATAGAACTCACCATCGTTGAAGGTAAAAATCGTCAGGTTCGTAAAATGACGGCAGCGGTTGGGCATCCTACCCTTAGACTTATTCGCAAAAGTATTGCTAATCTCACACTAGATGACCTTGCTCCAGGAGAATGGAAAGAAATCTCAAGAGAAGATCTTAGGTTCTGAGCTGCTTTCGATCTTTATAAGCATCTTTTCGATCAAGCTGACCTGTTGAAAGGCCATAGGTCTCAACCATTTTTAAACGAGAAACTACTTCTTGAGAATCTATCCTTCCTGCAATTAACTCCAGATATGTTTTAACTTTGAGAAGAAGAGAATCCCCATCTTCATTAAGGGCCTCTAATCTAAAACGAGCGACTCCTAAGTTTTTTAATTCATCAATCATAAATGATGCTGACTGAGGAGTGGCCTTAAAAAATGTATTTCGGCATTCTTGATCTGCTTTGAGATAGTGCCAATTATTATAAGGATCTTTCAACTTCAACTCATGACTCTCACAAGGCTTACCACAGTCTTTAAAGGAGTGACCTTGAGAAAGGAAAGCAGCAAACACACAATGCTCCATATGAAACTCAGGCATGTATTGGTGAATGGTAACTTCAATTCCCGTAGGGTTAAATCTCACCACATCCAATAACTGTTCCTGGTTCAGATCATAAGACATGTTTACTGATTCAAGTCCCTTGGAAAGAATGTAATCGAGAGAGTAAGAGTTAGTGATATTTAAAGAGAAATCCCCTATAAGAGGAATATTGGTTTTGGCCTTTAAATAATTTAGAGCTCCGAGATTTCTTACTAAGATATAGTCAGGCCGGTGACGAATGATCGTATTTAAATTGTAATACTCTTTAGGTTTTAAAATACGTGTGGTAGCGAGGGCCACTTTTAAATCAAAACTTCGAAGTATCTCAATACTTGGCCCATAATCTTTTCCAAATTCAAAATCGAGAATCACTGTCGCAATAAAATCTTTTAAAGGAAGAATGCTTTCAAATCTTGCAGCGAGTTCTTCAACCTGTTTCTTAGTGCGCAGAAGAATATTAAGTTTTGGCGTTTGAATATTTGCTTTTTCTTTAACTAACTCAGGGAAACTTCCTGTCATTACATTGTCACGGGAAAGCCTGGTCTTATTAAGTTTTTCGACCATCTCCCGTCGCATGTTTTTTAAAGCTCTATTGTGAATGAAAATATTCTCATCTACATTCATGGAAACATTATTCAGAATATAGGCCGTTGAGCCTAAGCTTTTTAACTCATCAAGAATCATTTCTCCGGAAACAGGTCTTGATTCGGCTACACTAAGTGGCACTTCACTGATTACTTCTACTGTTCTTCCTTCCGGATCCCGGGCAATGGCCTTTAAGGAAGATCCAATCACTCCTGTAACTTTGAGGTTGATAGGAATACGCTTTTGAAACTCACGACTCGACCAACCTTTCTGCCACTTGCGAGCAAGGACTTCATCAGAGTTAAGAAAAACGTCACTGCCCTTTTCAATAGCAACTTTTCCTACCAGTTCAATTTCCTGTAAATCTCCTATGGTTTTAACACTAAAGATCTTAGAACCAACTTCTTGTCCTTGATAAACAATAAGAAGTCCCTGCCCCGCATGAAGCTTAATTTCACTCTTTATCGCAATGGTTTTATTTTTAACATTTAATACTTCACCGAGCTTTATTCCTCGGTGAGAGCTGTAAGTGGCATCCACTAAATTTTGATGGTCCACTCCGTGAAGCCAACCTGTAAAAAAACCACGAGAATAGGTTGTGGCAAGTTCTTGTCGTCTTCTCTCTAGATCAATACTTTCTCCGTCCAGGACTTGGCGATAATGGTGAGCAGTGGCGGCAACATACTCAGGAGCTTTAAGACGTCCTTCAATTTTAAAGGAATCAACACCAATTTCTTTTAGTCGAGGAACTTCTTCAATCCCCATGAGGTCCTTGGGAGAAACGAGGTATTTCTTATTCCCCATATCTTTTTTTTGATC
>DATGND010000223.1:0-6727 GCA_035306925.1 Bacteriovoracaceae bacterium
CTTCTCGGATCATTACTGTAGATATTACTTCTAGCAGCGGCATAACCCATAATAGCGATGCGGGCATTCGGAAGAGAAAGCTTGAGATCATTTTGAGGAGAGAGAGAATTTTGAAGCATTAGAAAAGCTGCCGCTCCATAACACCTTCTCATGACAATACTAATGCGAGGTACTCTCATGACCATGGCCGAACAAAAATTGGCCCCGCTGCGAAGAAGACCACTTTGTTCTTCCTTTGAGCCAGGCATAAAGCCCGGAACATCAATAAGAGAAATCAACGGAAGATTGTAAGCATCACAGATGCGAAGAAAACGTGTGGCCTTATTGGAGGCTTCAACACCAATGGCGCCTGCAAAAGTTGTACTTTGATTAGCAATGATTCCTACACTCACGCCACCAATACGGGCAAAAGCACATAACATGGATTTTCCATAGTGCTCACGATAAAGATGATATTCAGATTGATCCACAAAACCCTTTAGCGTTTTCTCCATATTCCAGGCCACAAACTTATCCGGCATTGGAGGAAAGCTCTCAAGAGGGGACAAGACCTGGGTTTTATTTCCTGGAATCAGGGAAATGAGATTTTTTAGACGATCAAGTTGAGCAGCGATATTAGGTTCCACAAAATCAGCAATGCCCGTTTTCCTTGAGTGGATTTCACTGCCTCCTAAATCATTAAGAGTGGTTCTTTCTCCAATGGACCACTCCACCACACTAGGGCTTGTTACCATGAGGTAACTTCGTGATTTATTCATAAGGACAATATCCATCAGTGTTGCCGAATAAGCGGCAGCACCCATGGTGGAGCCGATCACCACTGCAAACTGAGGGATGCGACCAGAGAGAGTGATATTGCGGTTAATGATTTTAGCGTAGGCCTGACCGGAAGTGATTCCTTCCGTGATAGAAACTCCTGCAGAAAAAAGATAGGCCACGATGGGTAACTTCTTTTCTTCCGCATAGTCCATCAAAGAGACGATCTTCTCAGCACCTTGGGAACTGATAAAACCTCGATCAACTTTAGGATTTTGAGCATAGAAAGAAACTGTTATGCCATTAATTTTTCCAATCCCGGTGATCACATCTTCTTCATAAGGAAATTCAGAATCATGGTAAAGAAGTTCTACACTTTCTTTATCGAAGGTGTAATCAATCCAATCCTTGGGATTATTTCCAACTCTCGTCTTACTCATATTTCATTTCTTTTTAAAACTGTTTTTAAAGGCACCATAAAGGAGAGACTAATAAAAAACATAATCAGTAGCGGTACAAACAAATAATATTCTTTCTGTGGGTAAAAACGAATCATCGGATGAAGCTGCATCCCTCCCATGATGATGGCCTTACCCCCCGTAAAGAGCTTGATATCAAGGGGATTTATATTAAAGTAAAGGGTCGCTAGATGCCCCAAGAGAAGCCCTGAGAGAAGGGAGAAGAAGGAAAGGGTTAAAACCTCAATTCCTAAGATCCCGATAATTTTAAAATGATGGGTTCCAAGAATATTGAGAGTTCTGAGTTCCTTGTTTCTTTCAATGAAGGTGATCATAAGACTGTTAGAGAGTCCTAAGCAGATAACAATCACTAAGATAAAGGAGATGATTTTGGTGAAATTATCAATAAAGCGGATCGAGAGGGCCACTTCCGGCACTAACTCTTCCCAATGGTGAGTTTTGAGTTTGGCTCCATTAACCAGAGGAGGAGTTTCACTAAAGATCGCCCGAGTGTGATAAAGTTCATCCGGAATCACATAAAAGCTTCGAGCAGCCTCAAGACCGATAAAAGCAATCTTCTCTTCCCGATCTCCTCCACCAAAATCAAAGATGCCCACCACTTTAAAAAGCTCATTAGCAAAGGAGCCATCAAAGGCCTGTCCCACCAGGGCCACTTCTTCCCCAAGGGAGACCTTGAGTTTTTTAGCAAGACGTCTGCCAATAATTATCTCATGAAAATCTTTTCCTGGAAGGAATTCACCGGACTTAATGGTTTGAGAAAGGTTATTGAGATTCTTTTCCAGCTCAGGATCAATTCCGGTAATCATCACTCCTGAGGACTTATTCATCCCAGAAATAAATGCACTTCCAGTAATTCGGGGAGTAGAGTGAGGAGGAACTTCAGAGAAGTCACTGGAGCTGATGAGCTTAAAAAAATCAAACTCTCTTACGTCACTGGCATTTAAGTAATCCTTGTGAGTGATCTGATAGTGTCCTTGAAATTGTTTGAGGAACTGATTCATGATCTCTCTTGAACCGGAGAAGGAAAAGTTTAAGGCCCATAAAACAAAAGCGGATGAAAGACAGAGACTGCTAAACATCAAAAGAGTTCTTCCCTTGGCCCGCAGAAGGTTTCTCACTCCAAACTTAATAAGAAAAAAGAACTGGCTCATGCTCCACCTCTGATCTTTTTAAGAATAGCGTGCAGAGAAAAGGAGTAAGTAAAGCCAATGGTGATCATCACAAAGAGAAGAGAAAGGATAATATGTCTTACTTCTCTAACAGGATAAATTACATTCGGCATTTCAATGCCGGCCCGCTCAATAGGTTTTCCTTCGTTGAGCATCGTAAGGTCGACACCCGTCGAAGCAAGAATACTTGTGAGGGTAAAGTAGACCACAAGACTTAGAGTGAGGGAGATAGTCATCATGATAAGGGCTTCAAAAAGCCCGAGAGGCAGAAGTGTCTTATGTGAAACACCAATAACATTCATCATTTTAAATTCAGAGAGTCTTTCTTCTAAAAGCATGCGAATGGGATTAAAGATGGAAAGGCTCACAGTGATAGCGATGATAATCATAAAGAAGTTAAGAAGCCCCTTATTAAAATCGATGACCACGGCCATCTCTGGATTGATGTCTTTCCAGCTTTTGAGATCAAGTTGGGGGAAGGGATTAGTAAAATCATCCTGCGTTTTAATGACAATACGGTGAAAAAGCATTTGGTCTGAGACTTCATTAAAGTAGAGTTCTTGCCATTTCTTTTGATGGATATAGACGAAAGTTTTTTTAAACTCCTTACTATTAAAATCATAGATCCCGGTGATAGGAAGAAGTTCACTTCTTAGCTCTCCTTCGATATCCTGGTAGTTAAGAAGAAAATCATCTCCTACCTGAAGTTTAAATTTTTCCGCCAGCTCTTTTCCAATCACAATCCCTTTAGTATCAGACTCCAAAAAGTCGCCTTCTATTATGTGATGACCTAGATCGATAACGGAGAGGTTTCTTTCAGGATCAATTCCTAAAACAAAAAGCGAGGCGCTTCCTTCCGGCTGGACAATATTTCCTTCTAAAATAAGTTCAGGAGAGTAGCCCTCTACTTGAGAAAGCTTGCCTGCAAACTCATCACTCCAGGCAAGAGGAGTCATAGGGTCTTGGGACTCGGAAAAATTCAGCTCTTGCAATTGAAAGTTTCCGGTATTGGTATTGGTGACGGAAGTTTTAATTTGAGAGAAGAGTCCTGAAAAGAGGGAGAGAATGATCATCGCCACAATAAGAGAGACGGTGATAGAGGTGAGGATAAAAAAACTGCGGGCCTTGTTACGAAAGATATACTTTGCAGCAAGGACCATCAGAAAGCGGAGTTTATTCATAAGGTTAAATTATACCTTGAGAATAAACTCCACTAAACCAAATATAACTTGAGTGAAACTCTTGTTTAATTCATGGAGTGAAGACCGATGATATTGCTATCCGGGTCCTTGATAAGACAAAAGTAGCCGTGTTCACCGATACTGGTCTTCGGTTTAACAATGTGGGCACCCAGGGTCTGCATCTTTTCGGCCAGTTTTTCGCACTCCTCGCTTTTAAAATAGACGATAACTCCGTTAGAAGAGCCTAAGGGCATGCCATCCATTTGAATGAGGGCCCCGGAGCAGCCATTTGATTTTTCATCAAAGGGAAAGCCCATCATTTTCATCTGAGTTCTTTCGGGCACGGGATTTTCCATACCGATAAGATCGGCTCCGATAAGGGTCTGGTAAAACTTTTTAGAACGTTCCATGTCAGAGACATAGATTTCAAACCATACTACGGGATTATTCATAGGCCCTTTCCTTTATTGCTGAATCGTTGATTCTTGAGAGTTACTAGTGCTGTCTTGTTGGAAATCTTCCTCTTCCGCTGTCCCTCTGATGCTTTGGAAGGCCATTCCCCACATGATCAATTGATCAATGACTTCATGAAGTTTCTTCTCATGAAAGCTTTGCGGTTTAAACTTGGTGAAGTTTTCAAAGTCTCTCATAAGACTTAAGGCCACTTGGCTTCGTACTGTGGCCATCTGAAGTTCAGCACAAATGAGTCGCAGTTGCTCTACTGAACGAGTACCACCGGCACTTCCGTAACCCACAAAGCCTGCCACTTTGTTGTTCCATTCTTCATAGATAAAATCGAGAGCATTTTTAAGAGCGGCCGATGGCCCGTGATTATATTCCGGGGTCACAAAAAGAAAGGCATCAAATTCTGAAATCTTTTGGGCCCAACGTTTGGTGTGTTCTTTTTCATATTGACCCATGGAAGGGGGAATGGCTTCATCTAAGAGGGGAAGGTTGTAGTCTTTGAGATCGATTAATTCAAACTGAGCTCCGCCACGCTGATTCGCTAGATCAAAAACCCATTTCGCAACACTTTCACCTACGCGAGCGGGGCGAGTACTTCCTATGATGACGGCTATTTTTAACATGATATTCTCCTTCGATATGAGGTTGTCTTCACTATCCGGGAGAGCAGAGGGCCAAGTCTAGCCATCAATTATCATGGGTTTAGTAGTCTGATAAAAAGCAAACCATGAAAAAAGTAACCGATTAGGGTTTTAATTCACAATAGCAGACAAATTTAGGGCAGAAATAGGGTTCTTCAAGAGGAGGAGTTTAATGAAAACAACCCTTATTGCACTCACAGTTCTTTTCCCTCTCAGCACTTTTGCTCACACTATTTTCACGATCTCAAAAACTTATAAACCTAAAAACGTTTTGCATTACGAAGCCGCCATTAAAAACTGTAAATTCGTTTCTCCCTTTGTTTCTGCTCAGTGGAAAATGGGTGAGGAAAGAGGACAACGCGAAGGACTCACTTCGACGGAGAAAAAGTATCTTCAACCGAAAGTAACTTACTCTAAAGATAAAGAGTTCGACTTTACTCTAGATGCAGTGAAGGAACTTAAAGTTTCTGGAAATGATTTACGCGAAATCAGAGTACGTATGGGTAAAAACTGTAAAGCAAAGGCTTTCACTGAGTATAAAGGCCAGGAAATCGAGCTTACAAACATTAACCTGAAAACGAATCTTCTGACGGTAACCGGTGCCACGATCACAGGTTTAAAGCCAGATGGTTCACGCTTTATTCTTAATCTAAAAAAATAATTTTCTCCGGGCCCTTTAGTGAAGTGTTCCTACTGGGCCCATTTCGTTTTTAGAACTTCCGTTAAAAGATCATCCAACCAATAGCGATAGCCTAAACCTTGTCCTTGTAAATAACCTACATGTCCGCCAGTTTCTTCAATGCGAAGAATCGTTGAAGAAGAGAAACGAGCACTCTTGTATTCACTCACATCAATGAAGGGATCATCGGCACTGGTGATCAGAAGAGTAGGGACTTTAATCTGATTTAAGAATTGTTTGGCCGAACAAGTGCGGTAATACTCTTCCCGATCTTTATAACCGGCCACCGGTGCGGTGAAGTGATTATCAAAATCGTGAAGGCTTTCCAGCAGAAAATAATCTTTTAAATTTTCCGAGTCACTGTTGTGAAGAAGATAGTTTTTAAGACTTCGCAGGAAGTGACGATCATAAATGCGATTCAATCCACTTTTAAGTTTGATGGCGGAGAGTTCAAGGTTAATGGGGGCATTCACAGCAATGGCCAGATCTGGAAGAGCAGTGGCACGAACACCGGCACTTAAAAGAAGAAGAGCATTGGCCGAAAGACTGACCCCACATGCAATATGAAAATGTTGGTGATGGCGACTACGACCAAAAGCAATCACACGGGAGAGATCTTCACTGCGGCCTGAGTTATAACCGGAGCGAGCAAGACCTTTTCCTTCTCCACACCCACGGTGATTAGCAAGATACACATGATGCCCTAGCTTCTTTGCTAAGTGAGCGAAGCGCTTCATATAGGGAGATTCAATGGAGCCACCGAGTCCATGAAAGAGGTAGAGACAAGTTTCAGTGTGACCTTTGATATAGGATACGTGAAGTTGCTCCTCAGGATTTTCCAGCGGTAAGAGGTGAACTTCATCAATGGGAGGCAAGGGATTTTGCGGCAGAAGACTCGCAAGAATAGTTTGCAGATGTCCCTCTGGCGCCCAGAAAGGGGGTGAGAGGGGAGGAAAACTTGAGTTAAGCTCTTTAATAACTTTTAAGATATTCATCTTCGAATCTTATTATAGTCACTCCCACTTTTCCATGATATAGTAGGCGGTATCTCAAATCCGGGGGTGCCCAGGTTTCGACGGGGGATTAGAAGGATTGAGTGCGTGCAGAGGTTGATCGACCGGCCTCTTCAAAAGTCGATCACACTTTAATCGGCAACGATTATGCAATGGCTGCTTAATTAACTCTTTAGTTACTTAACGCCTGAGGGGCCAGCACCGATAACAAAAAGCTGGTAAAGACGATGGCGGATCGTCGGAAAACTAAACCGCAGGGAGATTAGTCGGGAGACTCCTTAAAAAACACCGAGAGTTTGTTGGTTCTACAAAAATCAAAAATAGTACCAGTACTAACTTACTGG
>DATGND010000224.1:0-12209 GCA_035306925.1 Bacteriovoracaceae bacterium
CGAAAGCTTCATCGCACTCACCCGCAGATCAGTTAGCTTAGAGTTAGTAAGAGGACAGGACTGAGCAAAAACTTGTCCCGATGTAAGAACAACTGCAAAAATAGATACAAATAGCTTTTTCATACTTCATTACACAGCAAGTCATGTGCCAAATATTATTAGATAAACATCCAGAAAGTGATCGGCATCATGTCAAAAAATTAGGCGAGATGCCAAATAAATAGCCAATTTTCTTATTATTCCAGCTGAAATTTTCATTGACTACAACAGTTGTTTGGCGATACAAACTCTCGTACCAATAATCAAACAAGGAGTGCTATTAATGGCCAAGTTATTTTTTATTTCATTGATGACGATTTTTTCTCTCCAGGTTAAGGCAGCCGATTTAGAAATCGAAGGGCCACGTTGGATTGCTAAATTCCAAGGCTATGTTTGCGACAACAGCGGAATCAACGTAGAGGCACCAGGAACGATGAGTGCGATGAATGTTGTTTGGGAATCAATCGTTACTGACTACACACTTGATAATGGCCTTATCAAAGCCACTTTCCAAGAAAATGGTCATACTTGCCGTTACTCTGCGGTTCTATTCGCAGACAACGCTGCTTACACCATCAAACTAGTTGATTCAAAGGCTTACTCCTTTGAAGGAACAAGCTGCGAGAATGGTAAACGTATTCTTGATGAAGCCCTTTTTAATAACGAATACCTTTATTACGGTAGACCTCATAACCTAGCTATCATGGCACCATTCGCTGAAGCAGATGCGCTTTGCCCTGGTTCAGATCGCGTTGGGGTTAATTTTAGAGTTGCAGGAAGAATTAAGTAATTCTTTTCCTCCCTTTTGTTGCGTGGTGGAGAATGATTCATTCTCCACCTAAAAAAAGAGATATGTTGTCATTAGCAGAAATACATTCCCTTACACCTCTTCTCAATTCATTATTTCTTGAATGGGGAAACTATACCCTCGATCTTCCCTACCTCTGTATTAGATACCAGGATAAATGCTACAAAATTGAGTTAAAAAAGTTTTCTAAAATCGGTCATCATCAATATACGGGGAATATCTATCTCGAAGAGCAGAAAATTGGTTTTAATGATTTTATCAAAGCTCTCTCTGAGGTTGTAAGAATCAATGACAAAAATCTTTTCATTGAAAGAGTAAATCAAAGTAAGTTCTGTATCGAAGAAGCGCTTAAGTTAAATATCCATCACTTCAATAATATTGAGCCTAATTTTAAACATACTGAGACGGCCCTTTTTGTAGGCCATTCTCTTCATCCTACTCCAAAAAGTAGAAACGAATTCCATCATAATGATCTCGTGAAGTATTCTCCAGAACATGGAGCTCAGTTCAAAGTTCATTGGTTTAAAGTCCACCGCTCCATTTATTTTCAAGAGCATTCAAATTACTTTAGCGATTTAACTTGGACAAAAAAACTATCTTCCTTTGAAGATGAAAAAGACTATTTTCTTATTCCTGTTCATCCATGGCAAAAGCAAAGAATTCTAGAGCTTCTTATTATTAAAAATTATCTGGCAGAAAGACTTATTATTGATTTAGGAGAAGACCCTCGTCTATGGACTCCTACTTCATCCTTAAGAACAATCTATAATGAAGATGCTCCTTACATGATTAAGTTCTCCCTTGATTTGAAAATGACCAACTCGGTAAGGCATCTTCTACCTCATGAGTTAAAACGTGGAATACAAATCGATGAAGTATGTAAAGATGAAGAATTAAAACCATTCTTTGCCTCTTTTCCACGTTTTAAAATTATTCAAGAGCCTCTCTATGCAGGTATTTTGGATGAGAATAAATCGCCTATTGTTCAGACTCTTGTCATGATTAGGGAGAATCCTTTTCATAAAGAAGATGAAGTTTCCTTATTGGCAACTTTAACTCAACCCCATGTGAATGATGGAGTACCTCTTCTCAAGCAACTCATCAATCATTCAGGACTCTCTTCTCATGAATGGTTTAAAGCTTTTTTACAAGAAGCCATCGCACCTATTCTGGTTCTACAAGGGCAATATGGAGTCCTCTTGGGTGCCCATCAGCAAAATCTCATTTTAAAACTTAACCAAGGAAGACCTTGTGGTGCCTACTTTAGAGATTGCCACGGCACAGGTTTTGATGCCCATAAAATTGTTTCTCTCAGAAAGAACATTCATTCCATTGATGACAATAATGGCAATGTCCTTGAACAGGAAGTTTCTCATTATCTTTTTGCTTACTATGTAATCATTAACACTGTTTTTAATACCATTGCTGCTATCTCTTATCAGATGCAAATTGATGAAGAAGATCTTTTAGAAATCTTTCGCCTTTTTTTAGAAGAGATAAAGGAACATAAGGATCTTGATCCAGGCTTTGTAAACTACCTCCTTCATGCCCCGAAGTTAAAACATAAAGGTAATTTTTTCTGCACTATCAATAACATTAATGAGAATACAGCAAAGAATCCTTTAGATATTTATACCGAGATTAGAAATCCATTGAAGGAATTTTATGAATAGCACGATTTATCAAGTAAAACCTCTAAGGGCGAACAATACATACTCTGTGGAGATCAATCCGCTCACTCTTATGATCAAGGGTGAAAGTGAAACTCAACTAGAAATCAATCCCCTTCATCACTACCAAATAGATGTGAATCAAGAAGTTCAATCCATCATTTTAGAAGCTCTCTTTGGTACGAATAAAGATTTAAAGAGCATTACTATTAATGAAGAAATTATTGATCGTCAGTCTTTTTATCAGTCACCTCTTCTCTGGCTTCGTCACAAAGAAGAGCACAGTGAAAGTATGGTGCAAACAAATAACGTCACTCATCCTCTGAGACCTCTTCACTTTCATGGTAAACATTATCAGCGCTATATTCATGCTATTAACAAAACACTCGTCTTTAGAACGATTACTCTCGATGACTTAGATATCTTTCATGAGTGGCACAATCAAAAGAGAGTTGCTTATTACTGGGAACTCAACCAGGAAAAGAGCGAATTAAAAAAATATATCGAAGAAGGCCTTCAAAAAAAGCATCAGATCCCTATGATTGTGGAGCTTGATGGGGCCCCCGTAGGTTACTATGAATTCTACTGGGTGAAAGAAGATAGGTTAGGTCCTTACTATGAGTCCAGACCCTATGATAGAGGCTTTCATTTTCTTATCGGTAACAAAAGATATCTAGGGAAAATAAATACGGACTCTATTATTCATTCTGCCCTTCACTTTATGTATCTTGATGATGCTCGCACTGAATATATCATGGCAGAACCTCGCCACGATAATAATAAAGTTCTTAAGTACGCTGAAGGAGATATAGGCTGGGAAGCCTTAAAGGTTTTTGATTTTCCTCATAAACGAGCTGTTCTTCTCCAAAATGATCGAGAGCAGTTTTTTAAAGGAGTAAGGCTGTGAGTTCCTGGAAGGAAATCAACCAAAACCTTATTGCCAAGGCCCTCGGAGAAATGATCTTTGAGGAAAACATCTCAGTTTCTCAAGAGGGAGAACTCTATTCTTTCAAAGCTTCTGAAGACGTAACCTATACCTTCGAAGGGAAACCTAGTCTATGGGGTTGGATCAAAGTCCTACCTCATACAATCCTTAGAAATGGCGAGAGGAAAGTAAGCGCTTCACAATTTTTCATTGATACTCAAAAATTCACTAAAATGAGCGATATTACTCTGGCCCAATTTATAGAGGAAATGCGCTCCACACTTTTTGCGGACCTTCACCTTAACCATGAAGTCAGTGCAGATGAATTTATTCATTTAGATTTTGTAGAGAGTCAGCAGCTTCTCAATGGACACCCTAAAATTCTTCTTAATAAAGGAAGACTTGGATGGAGTACTGAAGACTGGAAAAGTTATGCTCCGGAAAATAGTCCTGTTTTCCCTTTAAAGCTTATCGCTATAAAAAAAGAACTTATAAAAGGTGTATTACCAGGCGAGGATGAATACCTAAGTCTTGTGACCAAAGAAAAATTAGAAGTCATTGAGAAGTCTTTGGACATCACTCAGTATGTTCTTATGCCAATCCATCCTTGGCAGTGGGTGAATGTCATTTGTTATCAGTATCAAAATGAAATTCAGGAACAGGACATTATTGACCTAGGTTCCACAAGTTTTCATTATACCCCGCAGACATCTTTAAGGACTTTTAACTGTATTGAGCGTCCTGATGCTCATGAAATAAAGCTTCCATTAAGTATTTTAAATACCAGCTGTATCAGAGGACTTCCGGCCAAAACTATTGAACTCGGAGTGAAAATTTCTACTTCTCTGGCAAAACTCATTGATGATGACGAATTTCTTCAAAACAAAGTAGAAGTGCTAGCTGAAGTAGCAGGCATTAACTATGTGGCCAAGGATCTCGCTCAAATAAAAGAAGCTCCCTATCGTTTCCATGAATTTCTTGGTGTGATTTGGAGAGAGTCTACTTTCGGAAAAATCAACTCTGATCAAAACGAGAATATAATTCTCACTGCCAACCTACTTTTTCAGGATAAACGACAGCAATCGGCCATGGCTTCCTATATTAAAGCATCGGGCCTGAGTGCTGAGGAATGGATCAGAGAATATGCAAAGAAAGTCATTATTCCACTTTATCACCTGCAATCACAACATGGCGTGGGACTTGTCGCTCACGGGCAAAATATCATTCTTATTTTAAAGAACAACAGGCCTTATAAACTTGTTCTCAAAGACTTTCAGGGAGATTTCAGATTAAGTTCAAAACTTAATCCACATACCAAAGAGATTTTTAGAGATATTTATCAAGATATCGTGCAACTTCCCCCTGAACATCTCATTCATGACCTGTATACCGCCCATTTTGTCACTTTATTAAGATATGTAGGTATGAACTTAGAGCTAGAAGGTGTTGTGAATGAAAGAGCTTTTTATCAGTTCATCGCTGAGGAAATCAAAAGCTACGAGCAAAATTATCCTTGTGAGCTTTCTTTATTAAAACCTCAGTTTGAAAAAATATTAGTTAATAGTGTTCGTTTTAAGATTGGCTATGGAGACTCTGCTCAAAGACCCCTGCCATTACTGGGAACACTGATTTCAAACCCTTTACATCAGGCATATTATGAAAGTTTATGATTTAATCGGACTTGGTGCTGGTCCCTTCCATTTAAGTTTAGCGGCCCTTGCAAAGAAGGTAGACAATCTCTCCCACCTTTTTCTTGAAAAAAAATCTGAGTTTTCATGGCATCCAGAACTCATGTTTGAAGATGCTCAAATGCAAACTTCTTGCCTAAAAGATCTGGTTACTGCTGCTGATCCCACTTCTCCCTATAGCTTTTTAAACTACCTGGTACAGAATGGTCTTTATTACTCATTCTTGAATACCGGGCGCCTGGTGATTACACGTAAAGAGTTTGAGGTTTACTGTAAGTGGGCCTCTGAACAGCTTAATGACTCTCTAAGTTTTAATCAGGAAGTTCAGTCTATCGAATTTGATTCTCATTTTATTATCAAAACCCATAAAGACACATTCTTGGCCCATAATATTTCTATCGCTACTGGGCACTCCCCTCGTTACCCGAAATTTGTGAATAAAGCGCAGCTTTCTAAAACTTTTTTTCATGCGAAGGCCGGTGGACTTAATGAACTAGAACTAAAAGATAAAAAAGTGGCCATTATTGGTGGAGGTCAAACAGGTCTTGAAATCTTTACTTATGCGCTGGAAGGTAAATGGGGTCGTCCTCAGTCAGTTCGCCTCGTTTCCAAGAGATCTAACCTTTCTCCATTAGATGAATCTAATTTTACTAATGAGTACTTTACTCCTCATTATGTGAATGCTTTCTACGATATTGATGCTCAAAAGAAAGCTCAGCTCGTTCATGAACAAAAATATGCCAGTGACGGAAACACTCCAAGTCACTTACAAGAACTCTATCGCACACTTTACTTAAACACTCTCCATGCTCGAGGCCCTGCCTTTGATATTCTTCCTATGAGAGAATGTGTGGATGTGCAAAAAACTGAATCAGGCCATAAGGTATTTCTTCATAATCAATTTCTCAATGAACATGAAGTCATCAATGCTGATGTCGTAATCCTTGCTACAGGATTAGAGCAGAGAATTCCTCCGTTTCTTGAACCTATTCTTTCACGGATTAAAAAAGACGAATGTCAGCGTTTAAAAATTAAAAAGAATTTCTCACTTGATTGGGATGGCCCGCAAAACAATAAAATTTATGCCCTTAATTTCTCTCGTCATGAGCATGGTATTTCAGAGCCTCAAACATCTCTGATGGCATGGAAATCGGCCATTATCCTTAATGATTTAACAAACTCCAATTATTATCAGGTTCAAAATAGCATTAAGCCATTTGTTCAGTACACTAAGGTTGAAGATTAAATGAAGTACTTTCTATTCTTATCTCTTATTTCGTTACACTCTCTTGCTCAAGTTGAGTTAGATAGTATTGAAGTTACTGCTGTTCGTTCTAATAAAGACGGACGTTCTTATCTTGAAACAAATGAAAGCATATCTGTTCTAGATGAAACTCAGCTTAACCGTGCTGATCTTGCTAACTCTATTCAGATGCTTAATGGTCTTTCTAATATTCAGACGCAAACCGATAAAAACGGAGAAACCTTCAGCATTCGAGGGATTTCTGATATGGGAGTAACCGGCTATCAGAAAGATAATCTTGCAACAATTCTGGTTGATGACGTCTTCCAAACTCAACTTTCTCTCCGGGCCGGAAGCTTTGAGAACTGGGATTTATCCAGCATCGAAGTCCGCAGAGGTGCTCAATCAACTGATCAAGGAGTCAATTCCTTAGCTGGCAATATCCTTCTTTACCATAAAGATGCCATACAAATGGATGAAGGAGCTGCTAAACTTGCTCTTGGAAACTATGGAAGAAAAGAAGCTGCAGTTACCTTCAATAAGTCCATTACTGACAAACTTTACTGGCGAGTAAGCTATAATAAAGAACTTTTAGACGGTTATATTACCAATTCCTATTCAGGTAATGATGATTGGGGTGGAAAAAACAAGGATCATTTTTCTACCAACCTCATTTATAAACTAAATGAATCCGATTTTTTAAAACTAAACGTCAAGATTCTGCGTAAACGCCAGGGTGGTAGTTATGTTCAGGATACTCAAGACTATGAAGTAGATGAAAACGTTGATTTTCGTGATGTCGTCGAAAACCAACAGGTTTCCCTCACTTATTATAGCGAATGGTCTTCGGGCTGGAGTAACAAAATGATTCTTGCGGGCACCAAAGGTCGCGGGACAGTTACTAGTGATGAAGATGGTACTTCTGAGGATACTGCTGGAACCAGAACTAGAAATGAGTTGGATAGCTACATCTCTTTTGAGAACCAACTTCGATATCAAACGGAGCGCTTTTCAAATCTTCTTGGACTTCATCTTCATCGTTATCACCTGGATAATCTTCATGAGGCCAACCTCATGCTTACCACGACAACGATTATACCAACTATACAGGAAGACCTTAAAAATAGAGATACTCTCGCGATCTTTGATACTTTTATTTTTAACTTTGATAAAAGACACTCTCTATTACTAGGAGCAAGACTTGAACATGTAAGTAATGAGATCGGTACAGGTGTTACCGCCGCTGGCCCCTTATCTCCTTATAATGGCATGTTTATTAAAACTCAAACCACTAACTCCTTCATTCCCAAAGTCGGTTATACCTATAAGCAAGACACCTATTCTTTAGGGGCCATGTACTCCCAAGGTTATCGTATTGGAGGAGTCTCTGTTAATCGCTTAAGATCAACAGTACATGATTATGCTCCTGAGAAAACTCATAACTATGAGCTCTCTTTAAAAAAACAAAATGAAAAGCGACTCCTCAGCGCTAACCTTTTCTACACTAAATGGAATGACCAGCAAGTAGAAGTTGTTTACTCCAATGCTCTTGATTCAAGTGTTGAGAATGCTTCTAGTTCAGAACTCTATGGAGCTGAGTTAGAACTACTTGAGAACTTAACAAGAACAGATAAATTGCGCTTGAATCTAGGCTATGTGCATACACAGTTTTTAAGTTTTAAAAACTCTCGGGAAGACTTTACAGGAAATGCTTTTCCAGATGCAGCTCCTTTTAATGCTCAAGCCTCTTACTGGAAGACTCTCTCAGATAAATGGTCCCTTGTCTTAGTGTCTCGATACTTATCAGAGTCCTATACCAATCCTAATAATGATCGCCACGCTCCTGCTCAGTTTTATCAGGATATTAATCTACAATTTAATCAAGAGCAGTATATAGTAGAGTTTTACATTAAAAATATTTTTGACCAACGATACAGAATATTTAATGGTGCCCCTCGCTCATCGGGGCCTTACCAGGCAAGTTATCACCGTATGAGCGCTCCAAGAGAGTTCGGTGCCAGACTTAATTACTACTTTTAACTATGAACAGAAAGAAGCTTTATATTATTCATAAATGGACAGGGATCACTTTAGGAGTCTTTCTCTTCCTACTCGGAATCAGCGGAGTATCCATTACTTTCCGAGAAGAACTCCTGCCTAAGTCTTACCCTGATTATTTTTTGATTGAGCCTCAGGATGAATTCCTTCCTATTCATAGACTTTATGAAGCCGCCTTAAACCATAAAACTCCGACTCAGGAAATTACCAACATCTATAGTTCTCATCATGAAGATGAGGCCTATATGATCATGGTAAGGGATTCATCCAAGAAGTTTCCACTCATATGGACTATTAACCCATACACTGCCCAGATCACTGGGGAAATCAGCATGATTAAAAACTTTTATGCCATCATGCTGATGATTCACACAAACTTTCTGGCAGGGAAAGTGGGATCATACTTTGTGGGCTTTCTGGGAGTAGTGTTAGCCTTTTTTATCATTTCAGGCATTATTATTTTTACTCCTAAAAATCATCTTAGACGGCGCTATAAAACTTTACTCGCTCTTAGATTCAGTACTCAAAAGATTCACCATCAGATGGGTGTACTCTGCGCCCTTCCTCTTCTCGTTTCTGCTTTAACGGGAACCTTCATTGTTTTTGATCTTCCCTATTATTTAGCAAGGGCCTTCAATGCTCCTCCGCGAATTGAAGAGGCGGTAGAGCAAGGAGCATGTGATTATTCAGAGCAACTCAATGTCCTGAGGTCTGTCTCTCAAGCTGTTGAGAATAAGCTCATTTCCGTTCACTTTTGTACTCCGAAGAATCGTCTCATGAAGCTTACCTATGGACAGACAGAAAAAGACTTTTTGGATGGTTATGTTCGAGAAGTTATTGAACCAAGACTGAATCTTCCTTTACAGGTTTTTGACTCCCAAGTTGATCCCCAGTCATGGAATCTTAAAAGACTTATAATTTATCCGATTCATACAGGACAATACTTTGGTTTAATCGGAAGAATCATTAACTTTACCCTGGGAGCTTTTTTATCCCTTCTCTTTGTCACTGGAATTCGTCTTTCCATTAAACGAGCGTACCAAAAGGTACGCCGTACCTTTTAGAAACTTCTGGTTAGCTCCAAAGATCTTTTATAAGCAGCATCTAAGGCCTTGTCTGTAATCTCATTTAAGTTATTTTCTTTAAATGTATTAATGGCCTCAATAGTTACTCCACCCTTCGAAGTCACTTCATCAATAAGTTCTCCGAGTGTTTTATCTTTTCTTTCATTCATAAGAGAAGCTGCGCCGATAAAAAGCTGAGTAACCATTTCACGAGCTTCTTTCCCATTTACTCCCCAACTCTCCAGTGAGTCCACCATGGTCTTAGCAAAATAGTAAACATAGGCAGGCCCAGAACCAGTCACCACAGTAACCTTATCAAATAGCTCCTCCGTTTCAAGAACATGAACTTGGGAGCAAGCTGAGAAATAAGACTCAACTCTCTTTTTATCATCACTGGTAACTTCCTCTGCGTGATAAATAAGACTCACACCTTCATTGATCAAAGCAGGAGTATTAGGCATCACTCGACAGATTGCAGAGATTCCTAATTGCTTTTTAATCGATGAAGTGGAAACTGCTGCCATGATAGAAATGATGATTTTATTTTCAAGATTGATCTCACTGCGTAAGCTTGTAGCGAGTTCCTGAAATTGCTGAGGCTTGCAGCCAATGATTAAGATTTTACATTCATCTAGTTCTGAGAGTTTTTTTACAGCTGTACCGTTTACTTTAAGGGCCAGATCATGAGCACGAGTAAAACTTGGGGTATAAGTCAAAAACTTGATATCAGTAAACTTTGAGTGAATCCCTTTGACGATGGCACTTGCCATGTTCCCACAACCTAAAACTCCAATCATAATGACTCCCTAAATATGCCTAAAAACAATAGTATCACCCTTGTTTTATTATTAAAGAAATAAAAATTCCAAAGAAGGTTTATAAAAATTACCTTGCTACCAGAAATGAGCTTAAATCCGCATTTTTATAAGATAAAAGAAGGTTATGAAACTCCTTATCATCGCTTCCCTTTTTATTAGCACGACTTCTTATGCAAGAGTCCTTCCCTCCATTTTCTACAATGCTAAAGAAAAGAAGGAAGAGTTTTGTAAGGTTAAAGAATATCATAATGAAAACTTCTGGAGAGCGCTCACCAAAATAAAAATGGACAAGCTTAGCCTTGATCGTTCTCCTACTGCTGTTAATAGTTTTGTCACCAAAAGTTATCTCGAAATTTTCAGATATACTCCCAAAATGAATGGCGTAAAGTACATGGGCTATATTTATGCTAATGCTTCTCATCATCTGGGAAGATTAGTTCGTTACAATGCCTGGCCGGATAATCATCCTCTTAAAGAAAAAGATCGCTCCTATGTTGAAGGGCCTACTCTTAGAACTATGGCATTGGTAGCAAACTCTAAACTTTCTTCCAAGCTTATGAGCTACAGTAAGGATCTTTATCAAGAGCTTTCCTGGTCACTCCTTTCAGCGAGCTTATGTGGTCTTGATTACACTAAGGAAATGGTAAGAGATCCTAATCTCATCAAGGCCTATAAAGCAGCGAGCATTTCAGAATTCGTGGAAGCTTTCGTCACTTATGAGCAAACCTATTTACATAAAACAATGTATCAGGACCTTGAAATCAAAATCCCTGCTAAATCGATGGTCCTGGATAATATGAGATACATGACTTTCAACGGGGAAAGACATGTTAACTTTTTTGAATGGTGTAGAATGAATTCCTGTGGCACCAGTTCTTATAATCTGAACAACAGAATTCGTTATGATGTCTGGGCCATTCTAGGTGAATTAAAACTGACGCAATCAAGACAGAGCATTCTGAATAAAAGACTTCAAAATGCCAAAGTAGAAGTCACTGCTGAATACTTCTCTAAGCGTCCTTAAAAGAGATGTCCTTCAATTTTAAGTAGCTTCTTTTTAATAGGTGGTCCACCAGTATAACCTCCCAAACTCCCACTTTTAGAAATGACACGATGACAAGGGATGAAGATAGCGATGTGATTCCTTCCAATGGCCGAAGCCACTGCTCGTACTCCCAGGGGATTACCTACAGCTTGAGCAACTTCAAAGTAACTCACGGTTTTCCCCCAGGGTATATTCAGAAGCTCTTTCCAGACTTTCTTCTGAAACTCTGTTCCTTCCGGCATTATTTTAAACTTAAAGTTTTTTCTTTTTCCTTCCAGATATTCTAAAAGTTCCCTTTCTACTTTGAGTAGAAAGGGATTCTCTTTATTTAGATTACCTGTAGGTTTTTCCCAATCGGCCCAGACAAGAGCATTGTCCTTAGTACCTATATAAAAAATTCTACCGAAAAACTTTACTTCTAAATATTCCATCATCACTTAATCATCACGTTTTTTATCTATCACCTTAGCGGTTTTAGCATCAACTACCAATTCATATTCTTGATTATCTTGAAAAGCTTCCACTTCATAATGCCAGTCTTTCATTAAGCTCTTCTCATAATTCCAATCACCTTTTAATTGATACCCCTGCTCTTTTAGAGCTGCAGAAATCTTCTCAAGCGGTAGATAGTCTTTCCCAGGAACGAAGCTATCACTTTCAATCATGTCTCCTGAGGCTTCATCAAGTTCACCATTACGCTTAAACTCTAACTCAACAATTCCACCCTTCGTAGACTTGATTTTAATTTCATCACTCTTAGTTTCAACAATCGTTCCCCCTGGCACAAACTTCAAAGCTTCCTCTGGGTTAACTTTCGCAAAAGCGGATAAACTAGCTATACTTAATACTGC
>DATGND010000225.1:0-7154 GCA_035306925.1 Bacteriovoracaceae bacterium
TGCTTCAGGAGCAGGAGTAGTAGAATCGTTTTCGACAGAATCAGTATTGAGGGGAGAAGCGATTGGAGCTTCATCGTCAAAAAGAGATGATTTTGTTTCGCGAGATTTAATTGTCGTAAGAACAATCGAGTTAATAAAGAAAGCTACAGCTAAAAAAGTTGTAAGCTTTGTCATGAAGTTACCCTTAGCCGAGCTAGAGAAAACTGCTTGAGAAGCTCCTCCACCCATAATGGCACCCATTTCAGCACCTTTACCGAATTGAAGAAGTACTGTGAGCACAAGTAGAACACAGATGAAAACATGAAGGACGATAAGGAAAGTAACCATAATTTATAATTCTCCCAATTAGGGTGTTATTTTTAACAAAAAAGGAGCGACTTGCAAATGAAAAGACTAAATATCACCGCAAAGGGCCAAAAAGTCAGTTACTTTTAAGCTGGCCCCTCCCACTAAGGCCCCATCAATGTCCTTTTGGCCTAGTAATTTCTCTACGTTATCAGGTTTTACAGAACCACCATAGAGAATAGGGCTAGAAGGAATAATTGTTCTAATAAAAGCATGAACCTCTTGAGCTTGCTCCGGAGTCGCCGTTTTGCCTGTACCAATGGCCCAAACCGGCTCATAGGCAAGGATCACTTGAGAAGTATCAACGCCATTTAGACCTTTAGTAAGCTGTGATTTGATCACATCAAAGGTTTTGTTCGATTCTCTTTCTTCCAGGGTTTCACCAATACAGAAGATAACTTTAAGACCATGTGACAAGGCCTTAAGAGTTTTCTTATTGAGAAGCTCGTCTGATTCGTGAAAGAGGGAACGTCGTTCTGAATGCCCAATGATGACAAAATGAGCACCAAGTTCTTTTAAGGCCAATGGGGAAGTTTCACCAGTTAGCGCTCCAGAGTCTTCATGGGAAGCGTTTTGAGCTCCCCATAAAACTTTCTTTGAAAGGTTCATTCCTAAAGTCAGATGGATTCCTTGCGGGGCAATCCAAGCTTCTCGTTTACCAGAGTACTTTTCATTAAAAGTCTCTAAGAAACTTTTAATGCTTTTAGAATCTTGATTCATTTTCCAGTTAGCAACGAGAAGCTTTGTCATAATTAGACTCCTACTTTAAGAGCAAGAACACCTGGGAGGTCGCCTTTCTCAATGAATTCAAGAGAAGCACCACCGCCAGTTGATACGTGGGTAAATTTATCAGCAAGACCTGATTGTTGAACAGCCGCTACAGAGTCACCACCACCGACAACACTGAATGCTTCAGAATTGTTGGCAATAGTTTCACAAATTTTCATGGTACCTTTGGAGAAATTCTTAGATTCAAAAAGCCCCATTGGCCCGTTCCAGAAAATTGTTTTAGCCGTAGTAAGAAACTCTGAATAGATGCGGATAGTTTCAGGACCAATATCCAGTCCCATTTTTCCATCAGGAATTGCGAGATTATCGCAAAGTTCGCCTTCGCCTTCGAGAGATTCAGAGACCACATGATCTCGAGGTAGAATAATTTTTCCACCCTTATCTTGAGAAAGAAGTTGGCGTGCTAGAGTAATATCCTCTTCAGAGCAAAGAGAGTTTCCAACATTGTTTCCCTTGGCCTTGAGGAATGGATAGGCCATGGCACCACCAATCAGGATATTATCAACAAGAACCATCATTCTTTCGATGGTTTTGATTTTATCACTTACTTTGGCTCCACCAATAACTGCAATGAATGGCTTTTTAGGCTTGTCTAGAAGGTAGCTGAGAGATTGAATTTCTTTTTTCAGTAGAAGTCCCGCATAGGCACGTCCTTTGAAAAAAGCATTAATCTCATGAACAGAGGCATGCTTTCTGTGAGCCGCACCAAAAGCATCATTAACGTAGATATCACCAAAGTTAGCAAGCTTCTCTGCAAACTCAGCATCGTTTTTTTCTTCACGAGGATCATAACGAAGGTTCTCAAGAAGAACGATTTTTGTTTCAGGAAGTGAAAGAAGATCTTTCACCCCATTGTCGACAGGCGACTCAGAAAGAATCACATCGATGCCTAGCTTTTCCGCAAGGTACTGGGCCACAGGTTCTAAGGAGTACTTAGGATTAACTTCTCCCTTGGGACGACCAAGGTGACTCATGAGAACAATTTTAGAAGCTCCCTTCTCAAGCATATAGCGAATAGTAGGAAGGGCCAGATCGATTCGTGATGAATCAGTTATCTGTCTTGGTTCTTCTTTAGATAAAGGGACGTTAAAGTCAAAACGAGCTAGAACCCTTTTCCCTTTAAGCTCAGCTTCATCGATATATTTTAAGTGCATAATAATTCCTTAAAGTTTTGACCCAACAAATCCTGCTAGATCTAGTACACGATGAGAGAAACCTACTTCGTTATCATACCAAGATACGATCTTAGCAGTGTTACCGATAACTTTAGTGAGTTTAGAATCAAAGAATGAAGACTCAGGACATCCCATGAAGTCTTGAGAAACAAGTTCTTCCTCAGTGTAGCCTAATACACCTTTAAGATAAGTCTCAGATGCTTCTTTCATGGCCGTATTGATTTCTTCCTTAGAAGCTGTTTTTTCAAGAACAACAGTCAGGTCAACCATAGATACATCTGGAGTTGGAACACGAACTGCGTATCCATCAAGCTTTCCATTAAGTTTTGGAAGTACATCTCCTAGAGCTTTAGCAGCACCTGTAGAAGTTGGAATCATACTCATAGCAGCAGCACGAGCACGACGAAGATCTGAGTGTGAGTTATCAAGAAGGTTTTGGTCAGAAGTATAAGAGTGAACAGTCGTCATAAGACCATTAACAATACCAAACTTCTCATCAAGAACTTTAGCTACTGGAGCTAGACAGTTTGTTGTACATGAAGCGTTGGAAATAATGGTGTGCTTAGCTGAATCATAAAGCTCATGGTTAATTCCCATAACGAATGTTCCATCAAGGTCTTTACCAGGAGCACACATGATAACTTTCTTAACGGAATCTTTTAGGTGAAGACCAAGGCTGGCCTTGTCTTTAAATCTACCAGTCGCATCGATAACAATTTGAACATCGTGATCACCCCAAGGGATAAGATTTGGTTCTTTTTCACCGTAAAACTTAATAGTGTGACCTTCGTAAGTAATTTCTCTTGTTTCTGCATTCCAATTGAAATTTCCTTTTAGTTTTCCGTGCAGTGAGTCATAGCGTAGAAGATGGATATAAGAATCAGGAGTTCCTGGATTGTTAACAGCTACGATCTCTATGTCTTGTTTCTCATTTGCAAGAATTTTATCGAAGTATGCGCGAAGAATAGTTCTTCCGATACGACCAACACCATTAATACCAATTTTTGTTTTTTTCATAGAGACCCCTTAGGATGAATATTGAGACTGAAAAATTAAGACTTTTTGTTGGAGTTAACATACTCTAAATGAAGCATTTTGAATAGCAGATTAAGGGATTTCCTAACAGACTTGCTGCGTGGGGTTACTATGACGAAAATTTTTATTTCTGACTTTGCTGGAAAACAAGAAATCGAGACTGTCTTACTAGTGAAGTTAATCAATACGATGGAAGGCAAGGATGGTAAGAAATACTTTAATATTATTCTTTCTGACTCTTCAGGTGAGATTGAATCAAGACTTTGGCAGTACTCTACAGAAGTAGAGTCTGAAATTACTCGTGGTACTTTTGCACGAGTAAAGGGAAAGCTTAATTTCTATCAAGGAAAAAAACAGTTTATTATCTCTTCGATTACTAAAGTTAATCAGGATCAAGTGGATATGGATGACTTTGTCATGAAGGCTAAAGCTGATCCGGAAGAGATGTTTAAAGCTCTCACCAATATCGTTGAAGATTTAACCGACGTTTACATCAAAGAACTTCTTAAAAATATTCTGGGGGATGCTGAGATCTCTCGTCGATTAAAAACCTGGCAGGCCGGAAAGTCTATTCACCATGCCTATCAGTCAGGTCTTTTAGAGCATATTCTTTCTTGTTCACAGTTAGGAGTCATTCTCTCAAAGCATTATCAGGTTAATGTGAACTATGTTGTTGCTGGATGTATTCTGCATGACCTTTGTAAAATTTATGAACTCACTGATGGTGTGAATGTGGAGTATACCGAAGAAGGTAAGCTGGTTGGTCACTTAGTGAAAGGGCTTGAGATCGTTGATCGCTTCTCTTACAGAATTAAAAACTTTCCTTATCAGTTAAAACTTCATTTAAAGCATATCCTTCTGGCCCACCACGGTGAGTATGAGTATGGGTCGCCAAAGATTCCTCAAACTTCTGAAGCTTACTTGGTTCATCTGATTGATCTGATGGACTCTAAAATGGGAACTTTAGATTTAATTAAGAAAACGGATTCAACTACTGGTACTTGGTCAGGTTACATCAAACATCTTGATCGAATCGTTTATAAATCCGAGCTTCCTTTTTATCCTGAGTATATTGAAGAAGAAGAGGAAAAACTTAAGAAGAATCCTCGCTCTAAATCTGAAGTTAGTCCTACAACTAGTCTTGGTAAGATGTTGTCAGGATTCAAAGTGAGTGAGTAAAAAATACAACTTTGAATTTATTTCGATTCATTTTTAAAACGCTAAGCTTAAGTGAACCTAAAGTTTTAAAGATGGCAGGAATTGTTATTTTACAGATTGGGCCATGTTGTTTCATTCTCTAGGTCTCTGAGGGTGTGGAAACTTTATGGAACCTAAAGTGAAAAATTTATTCAGATATACTCAACTAAAAGAATCTCTATTGCGCTATAAGCGTTCGCAAATTCTTGAAGTTTATTTCGCTCGTCTTGACGGTAGGGAAAACACTAACCCTGCTTTGAGAGAACTTTATGAGTTATCAATGGAGGATCTGAAGTTATTTCTTTCTGGTAAGTTCCAGCAGGACCCTTTGATTCAACAACTCTCTAAGATGCACTCTCAAGTTTTGGAAAGCAGGTAAGAGAGTTCTTCAAAGCTATTGCTAAGACTTCTTCTTTTGAAACTTCTTTTAACTCAGCAACTTTTTCAACGATAAAAGGCAGGTAGTAAGGAGCGTTCTCTTTTCCTCTGTGTGGTACAGGAGTAAGGAAGGGAGAATCGGTTTCTAGAAGAATTTTATCCAGAGGGGTGATCTCAACGACCTCTTGAACATTACGAGCATTTTTAAAAGTAATAATCCCGTTAAAACCCAGATAGAAGTTTTCACTTAAGCACCATTCAGCGAGTTTAATTCCAGATGTAAAACTATGAATGACACCTTTTCTTTGAAGTGCGCTTGAAAAGTTTTTTAAAATAGCTCGGGTGTCTTCATCTGCATCTCTGGTGTGAACAACAATGGGAAGGTCATGATCAATGGCAATTTGAAGTTGTTCTTCAAAAACTTTTCGTTGAACGTCTTGAGGGGAATTGTTGTAGTGATAATCAAGACCGATCTCACCGACGGCCACCATCTTAGGGTGGCCAGCTCTGGTTATAATTTTATTTCTTTCAACTTCGGTGTAGTTCTTAGCATCGTGAGGATGAATACCCTGAGTGAAATAAATCGAGTCATGTGAATCTGCTAAATTCATCGCACTATCAAGGTTTTCTGGATCTACACCAATAGTAATAAATTTTTGAACTCCTGCCTCTTGAGAACGCTGAAGAATCTCCTCAAGAGGAAGTGATTTCAGATAATCAAGATGGCAGTGAGTTTCAATAATCATTTATTTACCTTTTAGTAACTCTTCAAAAATGGCAAAGAACTGATAGTTAGGAATTGTCCCTTCGATCTTTCTTCCATTAAGTATAATAGTCGGAGTTGATTTTAAATTAAATTTATCCGCTTGATTGATACTTGTAATAACTCTATTCATAGCTTCCTGATTATTCAGACAGCTTTCTACACCATGTCTCTGAGCGATTGATTTCAGATCGTTACCAAGAGTTTGCTGGTGCTCGAAGATATCATCATGAACTGCATGGAATTTCTTTTCATCACAAGCAGCAATAGCAGCAGCATCACAGGCATTAACATGTCCACGGGTTTGCATATTAGCATTACACTTAGAATCAAGAGGGTAAAACATATATTGAATATTAATATGCTTACCGTAAAGTCTGATAATTTCCGGCATTTGATCTGAAACAATTTTACAAAAAGGACATTCGAAGTCGGAGAAAATAGTCAGACGAATAGGAGCATCTGAAAACTTCTCAGTAGCTGAATGAATTCTATATGGAGAGTCCATATCTGGTTCACCTAGAACAGCTAGCTTGTTATACTGAGCAACGATAGCTTCTGCGACTTTGGATTTCTTATCTTCTTTGCCGGCCGTGTGTTGTCCCACAAAGAAAGAACCCACTAAAAGAATCACTCCAAAGATTCCACTCCATTTAAGATCAGGCTTCCAGGTGTTGATGCCTTTCTTCCAGAAAAGATAGAAAGCAATTCCTGATAATACATAATAAAGAGTACAGAATGGACATAGGCTTCCTAGAGCTCCTAGAGAGAAGAAGAAAAGAAGAACACATCCAATGAAGTTATATTTAGCAAGAGCTGAACTTGTTCTCTCTAATGCTTCGGAAGGCATTAAGGCAGAAATAAGAAAAATGGCTCCCACGATGATTCCAAAAAATGAAATAGGTACACCTGCGATATTTGATAACCAGGAATAAGTAGCAGCATCACAGTTAAAGAAGTTAGAAACGTTACAAAGAGTAGAGGCTGCTCCTAACTTAGTTGGATAAAGCGTATCGTAGAAATGAGAAGTTAAATAACCGCTGACAGCAATCATTGCTACAGCATTGATAATATACAGGAAGTTAAGTCCCGTCATACCATTGAGGGTTAAAGATTTTTTTGATTCCATTCATCATCCTTTGAGAAGTAAACGTTGAAGTTTCTATGAGTAGTCTTATTTCTTCGATAGCTATGAAAAAGTTCGTTGCACATAGTGCAGATTCCTGAATCGTTTATTTGAATGTCAGGAAAAAGAGTAGTGATTTTTTCGATACTAAAATTAATTAAGTCAGCATAAAACTTGTCATGCCGTGAGATAAGAGGAGCTTGAGGAAAAAGTTCTTTGAAGTCACTGCCAACTTCAAAACAACATGAATGGATGGCAGGTCCAATAAAACATGATTGAGGTTTAATTTTTTTTATTTCAGGAATCTCCAGAATTCCCAGGGCCAGTCCCCGCCAGCCGGCATGAA
>DATGND010000226.1:0-9989 GCA_035306925.1 Bacteriovoracaceae bacterium
GCTTAATAAATCCAGTTGATCATAATCTTTAAAAATAATGAGGGAAGTTCCTCCATCCATGGCGGTTAAGGCCCATCCTACAAGTATAATAATTCCGGAAGCAAAAACTCCGATCCTTAAGACTTTGGATATTTTCAGTTCGAGATCACTAATTTCCATAATTGATCCCCTTGTAAATCATTTGAATAGCAACAACTAAGATGACTGAGATAAAAAATTTACGAATGATATGAGTAGGTAGTTTAGGCATAATCTTAGCTCCAAAAAATGAGCCAATGATAATTCCTACTGCAACGGGAGCAGCTATTTCAGTGCGAACATCTCCTCTTAAGAAGAAAGCTCCCGCACTCGCACTAGCTGTTACTCCAATCATAAAATTGGAGGTAGCTGATGATACTTTCAAAGGAAGTTTCATTACTCCATCCAGGGCCATGACTTTAAAAATTCCACTTCCAATTCCAAGGAGAGCAGAGAGAACTCCTGCAAGTGTCATGATAAAAATTCCAAGAGGAAGATGAGGAACTCCATAACTTTTGAGAGTGCCATTTTCTGGATATGAGCTACCAAGATTTAAGGCCTCTGACCAAGGGTGATTCTCTGTTGAGTGCGACTCTTGCTTCTTTTTAAACATGGAGTAAGCAGAGTAGAGAAGAAATGCACCAAAGAGAATAAAGAGCCAGTTACTTTGAATCTTTGAAGTAATAAAAAATCCAGTCATTGCTCCTAGAACAGTTCCTACTTCGAGCACGACGGCCAGACGAAGATTGGTAAGATGGTCTTTTAGAAAGGAAGCAGCAGCTCCGGAAGAAGTGGCGATAATGGAAACTAAGCTGGCGGCAATAGCGTAACGAATATCAATGCCAAAGAGTAGGGTAAGCGTGGGAATAACGATAATTCCACCACCAAGACCTAAAATGGCCCCCAGAAAGCCCGCAAAGATCGCAATAAACATCATTATAAGAGAGTCCATCAGTGCATTATTGCCTAAAAAACATGGGAGGGAAAACCTTTCCGCTTAGCATTGTATGTCGCGTAGTGTAAAAGGAGGTATAGGAGATTTTTTCATGAATGATAAAGATTTAAACTTGAAATTAGTTGAGCTTTTTGATCTAAGGAAGGCCAAGCTTCGCTATGAAAAAGATTTAACTCAAAAAGCTAATGAAGCACAAAGAGATATTCGACTTCTTACTGTTATGTTTCGTGAAGGGATTCCCGCTCTAAAAGTTAAAATTGATGAAGGTGAATATATCGTTTGGCAACCAGAGACAGGAAGTCTTCTCTATACTGATGGCAAAGCTAAAATTTTATTGGAAGCAGCTTCCAAAGAAGTACGAGTCAAGGCACGTCCTTTTCTCCACGAAATGGTAAAACAAGCTAAAAATTTCTATCTCTAAGAAAATCCTTGGGCTAACATGGATTTATGATTAAATGGAATGTTGACCCGGAATTAATTAGTATTGGACCTTTTTCTATTCGCTATTACTCGCTGATGTTTATCATCGGCTTTCTTACTATGGGCGAATACGTCAGTCGACGTTTCAAAGCTTATGGTAAAGATCCTAAGCTTGTTTCAAGTCTAACGACTTATATTATTGTGGGGATGCTGATAGGTTCACGTCTTGCTCACTGTTTTTTCTATGAGCCTCAGTATTACTTCTCTAATCCTTTAGACATTTTAAAAATCTGGGAAGGGGGACTAGCAAGTCACGGTGGATACCTTGGAGTGATCATTGCTGTGGCCCTCTTCATCCGAAAGAATCGCGAACTTAACTACTGGTGGTTAATGGATGTGGTAGTAGGGCCTTGTCTTTTTGTAGGAGGACTGATCCGCATTGGAAATCTTTTTAACTCCGAGATCATTGGAGAACCGACCAATCTTCCATGGGCCTTTGTCTTTGAAAGAGTGGACATGATCCCTCGTCATCCGGCCCAGATTTATGAGTCCATTGGTTATTTTTCTATTGCCGCTTTCCTAATGTGGTTTGAAATTAAGAAGAGTAAAGATTTTAAGGCCGGCACTAATCTGGCTCTTGCTCTCATTATTAGTTTCTTCTTTAGGTTTTTAATCGAATTCTTGAAAGGAGAGCAATCTACACTTGAAATTGTTTCCTTTATTAATATGGGACAACTTCTTAGTCTTGCTCTTATTACCTTTGGATTTGTTCTGTTGTTATTTGTTAATAAAAAAAGTCGCTAGGTATCTACCTATCATAAATGCCCCAAGTCCTAATAAGACTTGGGCGCATAAATAATAAGCAAACATTAAAAAGTTTTTTTCTAGTAATTCAATCATCTGGTGATTGAATGTGGAATAAGTCGTGAATGACCCTAGAAAACCTACAATGAGAAGTAAGCTTAATTCTTCGTGTGGTGTTTTAGTAAAATAATAAACGAGTGCACCACTTAAAAAGCAACCCAGAATATTGACGACGAGAGTGCTGATAGCCGTCATCGAAAATAAATGTCCGATGGCATAGCGTGCTAGGGCACCGAGAGAACCACCAAAAGCTACTAATATAAGATTCATTCATTAAGATTAGCATGATTTTTATTAATAGGGAGAGTCTTTGTCATGATTCCCTATGTTTTCTATGGCACAAGTTGAAGCAAGTTCTTTTACTTAAGGAGATGTGTCATGAAACTTCTTTTAATGTTATCCGTTCTTGTCGCTAATGTTTCTTGGGCAAAAGTTGTTATTAGTAAGGATCAGCTTTTTCTAGAGACAACAGCTGGCAGAACTCCTCTCTCAAGTCTCAACACCATGTTAGAAAAACGTGAAGTAAAAAAATTAAAACTTCATGGAGATGGAAAAGCACACATTGTTTCTTTTGCTAAAAAGAATGGAGACGTAAGAAACTACTCCATTGACCATCGAGGTTTCATTTACGATATCGAGCCTTTTTCAAAATATACGATTACTAAAGTTCATCCTAATGGGGATATTGAATTTAAAGAAACTCCCGGTAAAAGGTATAAAATAACCTCAGAAGGTTACTACGTTTACTAACTCACTGTTAGTAGTTCATCCCAATTCGTTGTAAAACGTTTTGATTTATGATTAGCAATTAACCCCCATTTAGGATTAGTCCCACAGGCCGCACTTTTTACGGCCTGTGGACCAAACTTAGCATTGATCTTATCGATGGTTTCGATGAGCTTGGTATTATCAGAAGGCTCATTGTTAAAAAAATTCAATTGCTCAACGGAGGTTGGTTGAATTTGTCCCAGAATGACTCCTGCTTTTTTGTAACCGACATCCGTTTGAAAAACTTGATCTAAAAGTTCATGAGTGCAAGTGATAATTTTAAAGGTGTCACAAGTCCCGTTTTCAAAACGGGAAGTGATAAAACAGGAGTTTTCATACAACTTTGCTGTTAAGAAAATACTGACTTCCAGACAAGTTGAGTTTTGGAAACGTAGTTTTTCACAGGCCTTCGTTGCAAAGGTTGCCAGGGCTTCTTGAAGTTCTTTCTTGGAGTAGACGGCCCTAGCAAATGATCTTGTTGTGGCGATATTTCTTTTATCTTCAATCTCCTCCATTTCAAAGCAATTAATACCTCTTAGTTCATCTTGAACTTGTCTTCCTGTTTTGGTGAGAAGCTTTTGAATAATTTTGTCATTGTTGTAATTTTTAAATTCCAGGGCCGTTCTTATTCCAAGAGTTAAAAGCTTAGTGGCTGAAGCTCTGCCAATGCCCCAAAGATCTTGAACGGGAAAGTTTTTGAGGGCCTGATTAATTTTTTCATCGGTATCAAGAAGAGTAACACCTGATCCTTTTTTAGAAATTTTATTGGCAACTTTTGAGAGAACTTTTGTCTTGGAAATTCCTACTCCCACATGGAGTCCAGTTGAACGTAAAATATCTTCTCTGATCTCTGTTCCTAAAGTAAGGAGGTCTTCCTGTCTTCCTGTGAAGTCCAGAAAGGCTTCATCAACTGAATAAACTTCCAGATCATGAGTGTAACGGGAGAGAATGGTCATGACCCTTTTAGACATGTCATCGTAGAGAGTGTAGTTGGAAGAGAAAACAGCAATATTATGTTTTTTTACCCGATCTTGAAGCTCGAAAAAGGGCTCACACATTTGTCCAAGACCAATGGCCTTAGCTTCTCGGGAGAAGGCAATGGCACATCCATCATTGTTTGAAAGAACAATAATAGGTCGTCTACGAGTTTGCGGATGAAAAACTCTCTCACAAGAACAATAAAAAGAATTGCAGTCTACAAGACCAATCATTAAAATTTCCGATGTAAAGAGGAGACAACTCCCCAGATAAAGTTCTCATCCATATCACCTACCCCAATAGGAATATTGTAGGGGAAGAGAGTCCGGGATTTTCCCCTCTGGTCAAGACGTGCAACCTTGAATTCATTATTAATGACGGCGATAATGAGATCATAAGGTTTGGGTTGAAGAGAGCGATCAATAATGAGGTAGTCACCTTTTTTGATATTGAAATGAGGGGAGTTAGAGCCGACTCTTACAATAAACATGGCAGGAGGATTGAACAGAAACTTCTTATCAAGAGATAGCTTTTCTTCCGCATACTCGGCACAGGGGCTTTGAAAACCAGTCATTTGCTGCCACTCAATCATGACAAACCTCCTTTTTCCGTATATTTTCCGTAATTGCGAGAGAAATGCAATAGGGAAAAAGTTGAACAAAAAGCAAAAAGCAAGGCTTTTACTGTGCGTCATGCCTAGTAAGTAAACAGTTTTTTCAGTAACTTGTGAAAAATTAGAAAAGGGTTTCTTGATGGATAGTGTAGAGTTATTTCTGTTTGGAACAGCAGCGTTGCTACTCCTATGCGTTTTTGCCAGTAAAGCCTCTGGGAAGCTAGGTATTCCAACTCTGGTGGTCTTTTTAGCGGTGGGAATTTTTGCGGGTTCAGAGGGCCCATTGGGAATTCAATTCGATAATGCTTATCTTGCTCAAACTTTGGGAGTTGTGGCCCTGGCCTACATTCTGTTCTCAGGGGGACTGGATACAAAGATTAAAGATATCAGGCCCGTTATGAAGGGCGGAGCTTCTTTGGCTTCCTTAGGGGTATTTATCACCTGCGTGATATTAGGATTATTTAATCATTACGTTTTAGGTTTCTCCCTCCTTGAAGGGATGCTAATCGGAGCGATTGTGTCCTCAACTGATGCTGGAGCCGTTTTCACTGTTCTTCGCTCTAAGAGCATTCACTTGAAAGGTAATTTAAAGCCAATGCTCGAGCTAGAGTCAGGATCAAACGATCCCATGGCCGTATTCCTTACAACGAGTATTCTGACGATGATGACAGCTCCCGAGGAAGCTTCTGTTTATCAGTTCGTTACTAGTTTAGTGGTACAGATTATTGTGGGCGGAGTTATTGGTTATGGAGCAGGCCGCTTAGGAACATTCGTAATTAACAAACTGAAACTAGAGTTTGAGGGTCTCTACACTGTGATGACTCTTGCTCTTGTCCTTCTTGTTTACTCACTTACTCAAGCCTTGAAAGGAAATGGATTCCTTGCGGTATATGTAGCCGGTGTTGTTCTTGGTAATTCAACTTTTATTTTTAAAAAATCAATTATGCTAATGCATGATGGAGTTTCCTGGCTGATGCAGAGTCTTCTGTTCTTAACGCTAGGTCTTCTTCTTTATCCATCAAAAGTATTAGAAGTAACTGGAACAGGTTTCTTCCTGGCCGTTTTCCTGATGTTTGTAGCGCGTCCGATTAGTGTTTTCATCGGTCTTGCATTCGATAAAAAAACAAGTTTTAAAGAAAAACTCCTTATCTCTTGGGTGGGATTAAGGGGATCAGTTCCCATTGTGATGGCAACATTCCCTCTTGTTGCAGGTATTCATAATGCAGATTTAATTTTCAACCTGGTATTCTTCATTGCTCTTACCTCGCTTATTTTTCAGGGAAGTTCGATTCCGTTCGTTTCTCGACTATTGGGAGTTGAGGCAGAGGTTGCTGAAGAAACGACTTCAACCAATGAACAAGTGTCTGATGCTAACCCAAGAGACAACATGGTGAGCGTATTAGTTCCACCAGGCTCAGCTATTGTTGGTAAAGCTGTGGTTGATCTTAAACTTCCGGAAGACTTATTGATTGTCCTTATTGAGCGTGAAGGGAAAACAGTTATTCCTCGAGGAGCTACAGAGATTTATGAAAATGACAAACTCTATGTCTTATCAGAAGAGCCTGGGCTTAAGTTAATGAAGAATAAGATTGCTGGGGTTGAACCAGAAGTCGCTGCTACCTAGGTTCATAGATGCGGTCGATGATTTGAAACTGAGGCTCAAAACCCTCTTTCTTAAGTCGATCAAAGACCGCACTGTAATCAGAAATTTTTGTTTCAATAAATAATAAATTCAAATTCTCGAGGTATAAACGTTCTTTATAACCTCGAGAAATAATTTCATCTCTTTTAAACTCATCCACATTCGCTATTTTAATTACTGAAGATAAGGGTAAGAGGACTTGGTTCTTGGAATCATAGATACTGAGCTGTTGTCCTAAGTTCGAATCAGAAGAACGAATAAAATTAAAACCAATTCCCTTATAAAAAATGGGACCTTGTGATGGGTGATAGTTCTTACTAGGAACGGCTACTATATCCTTTGCTAGAGAGTAATTTTCATTGAATTGGTATTGAACTTCAATTTCTTTGGGTGATACCTTTTCAATGGTAATTCTCTTTCGAGGGGCTGTTGGTACTTGAGCAGGACTTCGTAGAGGAGGAGTATCTACCTTAGTCGGAGCGGGAGTTTGGATATCTGCTGCTACTTTTTGATCTTCTATTAAAGATGGATGAGAGGCTAGTTGTGGTTCATCAGAAGGCGTCTCTGGACTTCTTAAAAAGAAAAAGCCTGTTAAGACCATCACCACAATAAAACTGACTATGAAAATATTTCTTTTCATTTTTTCTTAATGCCCATTGATTTTAATCGACCAGCCTTTAAATTTTCCAGGATGATCACTTGAACCATCTATGATTTTGAGAGTCCAATTACCTTGAGGATTCTCTTCATAAAAAGCGTTTGAAAGAAGATTAATTTCAGGATTGTTAGTAGGTGGATAAACAATAGCTCCACTATTGATGAGAAAGAGTTTACTAGTTGTACCATGAGGAGAAGTGAGTTCAATTCCAAGGTCTCCAGCTTCGGTGTGTTCAAGATTAACACGTACTTGAACAGATTCAATTTTAGAAACTCCTGAAGAAACATTGATGGAGTCTGTTACTCCGACTGCAGTACTGGGGATACCTAAATCCAGGGGAGCGGAAGTAAAAGTTTCTTCAAGATAAGTTCCTAAAGGGAAGTTATAGGTGGATGCCATGAGAACGGCCTGTAAAGCATTGGCCCTACCGAAACCATACCAGTTAGAAAAGTAATTTCCGGCATGATTTTTAATCCATTTCTTATCATAGATATGGCCAGGGAGATTAAATGAGGCTTTTGGATGACTAAGGTTATTGTCGAGTTCCGAATAATCTACTCGATCCGCGGTCTTGGCCAAAATATGTTTTACATCTCTCCAGGTTAAATTTGGATTAGCTTCCATCATTAAAGCGATAATTCCACTAATGACAGGAGCAGCAGAGGAGGTTCCATTCATCGTGTTGGTGTAATCACAATATGGATTAGCCTCATCAAATCCTTTATCAAAAGCAGTTTTACCAGTTGTTTTATGGGCACTTCCATAAGAGCAACCAGTCAGATCTGTTGTAATCATTGCAGGAGAACTTGTTCCAAACTCACCGCCTGCACCACTGATCCAAAGATTTGATCCCGGACTAGAATAAGAAGATTTTATTCCTCGAGAGTTGATCGCTCCTACTACTATATAATATGGCAGAGTTTGTTCTGCCTCGAAGTTGGCATTAGACCAAATAGGTGTTCCCTCATAAGTTAAGTAATAACCATTCCCAGCAGCTTTCACATAGACTGCACCATTTTCAACACCTTGTTTTAAAGCATCAATCACTTCACTTTGGTAGGTACCAGTGATCAGATGCTCAGGTAATCCATAGCTATAATTAAAGATATTAAAATCACCAGTTAGCTGATGAAGAAAAATCTCATGGCTATAGCCTAAGGAAAGAAAGTTAAATCCAGCAAAAAGAGAATCAGGGGCCACTCCATATGATCCTTCAGTATTACCTTTTACTGCTGAAACAAGTCCAGTCACAGATGTGCCGTGAGAATCCCTGTAGATATCTTCGGGTACAGGATCTCCTTTATAGGGAGGAATTGTTCTATAATTGCGATGTTCATTCACAAGTTGATTTTGCTCTAGATCTGGATGATTAACCTGAACACCATTATCTGAAACCGCAATTTTTATACCCTTACCGGTAAAACCTAATTCGTGAACTTTTTTAATTTTGTGATCTTCTCCAGCAACTGCATATCCATCAGAAAAGGTGTCCTGACCGGTGTTTTCCAAGTGCCAGGCATGAGCAGAAAGAGGGTCAAAGACCAGGGGCTCCTTCGGAAGAGGAGTGTCTTTGGGTGATTTAGGTATACAGCTAAAAAGCAATGGCAGAAGAATTAAAAACTTCATGCCATTTATATCGGAATTTTTAGGAAAATAATGAAGGATTCAGCAGCCTAAAAGGCTCCAAGACATATTAGGATCTTACATGGGCAGACTGAATTTGTAAGGTATTAGCTTTTCACACAATCTTTACTGATAAAGCGTCCTCTCTGAGTAAGCTTAACTGGTTGTGAGTCGGAAGTCGTCTCCATCGTCATGATAAATTCTTCTTCAGATATTTTTTTCCAACGAGCTTTACCTGTTCTGTTTTGTGTACAAGTAATGTCTCCGCTAAGTTCATCTTTTGACTCAGTGATATTTTCGAATCGGCATTCACCTTGTTGAACCAGTGAATTGGCAAGCTTACTTTCTTCCTCTGTTACACACATTTCGGTTAAAGCATTATTTTCTTCCTCTTCTTTTTGAGGAAGGCTGTCTTGAATGCTCTTTTTTCCTTCACGGGAATGAAGATCCGTTTCAAGTTTCCATAGGCCGGGCTTTAACTTAAAAGTAGCTCCAAAACCAAAAGTTGAAGAGGTAAGCATTAAAAGAATAAGAAGGTGTTTCATAATTTTCTCCTTAACCTTTTTTAATTTTGATCAACTTTTCAGGCAAGGCACACAGTAATTAAAGAGGATTAGTCGCGAATCATTCAGTCATGCTTTTATTGGCGGGAAAGTCTATGCTGTTTTCATGATTAAGATCAAAAGGGCCTACGAAGAAGCAAAGAAGAGTGATGGATACAGAGTCTTAGTGGATAGACTGTGGCCAAGAGGAATCAAAAAAGAAGAACTCGATTTTGATGAGTGGGCCAAAGAACTTTCCCCTAGTAAAGAACTCAGACAGTTCTTTTCCCATGATAAAGAGAAGTGGAGAGATTTTAGCTCTCGCTTTAAAAAAGAACTTAAGTCCAAAGATGCCAAAGATAAAATTCTGTTCCTTGCCAAACAGGCCAAGAAAAAGAATGTAACTTTAATCTATTCTGCTAAAGACGAAGAATACAACAATGCAGTCGTTCTTCAAAAAATTATTGAAGAGGAAATGAAGAAGTTAGATGAATGATTTTCAAAACTATTTTGAAATTATCGATCAAGCACCAGATGCCATCATTTTCTCTGATAAAAGTGGAAAGATTAAGTTGTGGAATAAGATGGCGGAAGAAGTCTTTGGCCATTCTTCCAGTGAAGTCATGGGAGAGAGTTTAGATATTATCATCCCAGAGCGATTAAGACCGGCACATTGGAATGGTTTTCATCGGGCCATAGAAACAGGACAGACAAAGTATCATGGTAAGAGCCTTACCACTAAGTCTATTCATAAAAATGGGAAGGCTATCTATGTCAAATTAACTTTTTCACTTGTACGAAATCAACAGGGGGAAGTTGAAGGTGCTTTAGCCTTCGCAAGAGATTTCACGGAAGAGTATCTAAAAGAGAAAGGAGCTTAAAATGAAAATTGATGGAAAGGTAGCTTT
>DATGND010000227.1:0-7566 GCA_035306925.1 Bacteriovoracaceae bacterium
GTGATGGAATGGAAGGCTTCTCTTATGGAAAAGCTGAAAAGAAAATGGGTTGGAAAACCAGCCCTACTCGCGAACTTATCTTTGAGAACTGTTTTGTTCCTGATGAGAATCTTCTTCTAGAAGAAGGTAAAGGTTTTAATGTTGCGATGGGTGGGCTTGATCGTGGTCGAGTGGCCATTGGAGCTATTGCTGTGGGGTGTGCTCAACGCGCTTTAGATGAAGCCGTTCGCTATGCTCTGACTCGTCAGCAATTTAATCAGGCCATCTTTGACTTTCAAGGACTTCAATTCATGCTAGCGGATATGGCACTTGAAGTTGAAGCAAGTCGTCTCATGGTGGAACAAGCAGCTCTTTCACTTGATAGTGGCAAGCCTAACTCTAAGCTCTGCTCTATGGCCAAACTTAAGGCGACAGATACAGCGATGAAGGTTACAACAGATGCTGTACAAATCTTAGGCGGAGTTGGTTACACTTCAGAGTATCCGGTAGAAAGATTTATGAGAGATGCTAAGGTTCTTCAGATTGTTGAAGGAACCAACCAAATTCAAAAAGTAGTAATCGCTCGCCATCTTCGAAAGGAATATGAAGCCCATGCTTAATTGGAAATTGAATTCCGAAGTTGCAGATTCTCTGAATAAAGATGAATTAACTTCTATCTCAGAGACATATCTACAAACCATCAACTCTCCAGAGTATGGTTTTTTTTACTTACCTCAGAATCAAGAACTCGTTAAAGAAGCTAAAAGAGTTTATGAAAAATTTAAGCATAAGAAGTTTTTCATTCATATTGGCATCGGGGGCTCAGCCTTAGGAGCAGAAATGCTCATCAAAGGCTTAGGTAAAAAAGACAACACTGAATTTGTTATCATCAATAATATTGATCCTGATGACCTTCATCAAAAAATTGAAAGCATCGATTTAAAAGACTCTCTTATCTATGTGGTTTCCAAATCGGGAACCACTGCTGAAACCACCGCCGCTTTGAATATTTTCAGCGAACTTTTAAAAGCTCAAGGTATTTCAGAGAGTGAGTTTAAAGATTACTTTGTCTTCTGTACTGACCCTAAGAATGGTGATTTACGTGCACTTTCTCAGGAGTGGAATACAGAAGCATTGGACATTCCTGCTAATATCGGAGGAAGGTTTTCAGTGCTGACGGCCGTGGGTCTGTTCCCGGCGCTTTTTTTTGGAATCAATGTTCAGGAGCTTCTCGATGGTGCTAAAGACATTGGTGACAAACTTTCTCATCCTGCTACCTCTGGGGATTTTTATCAATTAGGTGCTTTTTTAAAGACCCTTCATGATAAAGGCTTCACTCAAACCGTTATGATGCCTTACTCTTCTCTCTTAAAAGAATACTCTGCTTGGTTCACTCAACTGTGGGCAGAAAGTTTAGGGAAAGAAGGTAAAGGTCTCACTCCTATTCCGGCCTACGGCGCAACTGATCAGCATTCCCAAGTTCAACTTTTTATGGAGGGGCCTAATGACAAGGTCCTGATGCTAATTGAGGTTGAGCAATTTAAAAACGACTTTTCTTTAAAGAGCACTCTTAAAGGCTCTAGTTCTCAAAAGCTTAGCCCCTATTCTCTTTCTCAGCTTATGAAAGCCGAATTAGAGGGAACATTGGCCGCTTTAGCGGAAAATAGCCGTCCGGTGGTCCATCTAAAAATTAAGCAGTTAGATGCCTATCATTTAGGTCAATTAATTTTATGGGCGGAATGCTTAACGGTTTTAGTAGGCCAATTATTGGCCATAAACCCCTTTAATCAACCAGGTGTAGAGGCCGGAAAAAAATATGCCTTCGAATGGTTAAAAAGCTCTCAGCTTTAGCCGATAAGTTAGGAAGTTAAACTTGCTGAAAATGAGATGGGACCTTACAATAGGATTCTCATCCTATACAAGCGAAATTACTAAGAAGATATCGGAGAAGTCATGGGTAGCGATAATTCCACAATTGTCATAACAGACATCAGAAAGGCCCTTGCCGCAGCTGAAGAAGAGGCAAATCAAAAGCCTGCCTGTCTGTTGGCCGTAGGTGGAGAATTGAATGGTGCGATTTATAATCTCCTTCCTGGAGATACTGTTATAGGAAGAAATCCTGATTGTACTATCTCTCTTGATTTTCATGGTGTTTCTCGCCGCCATTTTTCCATTCACACCAGTGAAGGAGAAGTTATCCTAACTGACCTGGGTTCTGCGAATGGAACTTATCTTAATAATCAAAAAGTTGAAGCTCCGACCAAACTAAAAAAAGGTGATGTGGTTAAAATTGGCTCCATCGCTCTTAAGTATCTTCCTAAAGGAGATCCGGAAAGACTCACTTACGATAAGCTTTTAGAAGAGGCCAATACTGACGGTCTTACAAAATGCTATAACAAGAAGTACTTTAATGAGTCACTTGAGCTTGAAGTTAAGAAGTGTAAAGTTACTGGTAAACCACTAACTCTGATTATCTTTGACCTGGATCACTTCAAAAAATTAAATGATACCTATGGGCACGATGCTGGAGACTTTGTTCTTAAAGAAAAAGCTCGCCTTATTCGTGAACAAGGGATTCGCCAAGGTGACACCTTCGCTCGTTACGGTGGAGAAGAGTTTTGTATTCTCCTTCCTAACACTAACTTAAAACAAGGTTTTGAAATCGCCGAACGACTAAGAAACCTTATTGAAAAGCATGAGTTTATCTACGAAGGCAAAAGACTCCCTGTTACTGCTTCCATTGGAATTGCCGATTACCGACAAGGCGTTAATAATGGAACAGATCTCTTCAAGAGAGCTGATGCCGCGGTTTATGCTTCCAAAGAAGGTGGGCGTAACCAAGTTAATTTCTTCAAGGTTTAAATGCCTCAACAGCCTCCCAAGATCGATCTTCTACCAGAGCATCTCATCGACCAAATTAAGGCCGGTGAGATCATCGAAAGACCAGGAAATCTTCTTAAAGAAATTCTTGAAAACTCAGTTGATGCGGGTTCGACCAAGATTGAATTAACTCTCAAGAATAATGGCCTTGATTTTATCTCATTAAAAGATAATGGCCATGGCATGGGCTTTGCTGACTTGCCCCTCGCCTTCTCTCGTCACGCAACTTCCAAGATCTCTCGCTTTGAAGATCTCTACCAACTCCATTCTTTTGGTTTTCGTGGAGAAGCACTTGCCAGTATCGCTGCCATCTCAAAACTTCAATGTATCACTTATACCAAGAATGAACCTGAAGGTTCGGAAATAAGAATCGAAGGTGGGCAGACTCTCAGTCACAGTAAACGCATGTCTCCCAGGGAACCCGGTACCGAATTAATTATTCAGGATTTATTTTTTAACACTCCTGTCCGTCTGAAGTTTATCCAATCTCAAAACTCTGAGAAGCAATTTATCCGAAGAGTTGTTTACTCTTTCATTTTTTCTCATCCTGAAATTGAATTTCACTTAAAGTTTGATGAAGAAGAAAAACAAATTTTTCAAAGAGTAGAAACACTGGAAGAAAGAATAAAAGAAGCTATTCCTAAAATTCCAGATGATAAAATTCTTCACATAAAAAAAAGCTATGAAGAAAACGAGTTTGAAATTTTCCTGATGCCTTCTCAGTATAAAGGACCTTTAAAATTTCAATTTATTTTTATTAATAACCGCTATGTTACAGATAAGCAGCTTTCAAGAATTATTTCTAATGCTCTTATCTCCACATTCGGTCATGATGATTTTAATACTCTTTGCTTCTTTAAACTTCCTGCCGGACATATTGATGTCAACGTTCATCCTTCAAAAACCATTATTAAAATTTTTGAACATTCCAAGGCCATTGCTCCGGCGACTTCAAGTATTAAAGAACTAAGAAGTACTCCTCAACCTCAGATCGCAGAGACAGCTTCCTCATTTCAGGAAGCAACTCCATCAACAGCTATAGAACAAAACTTCTTTGGGCATCTGGATATTTCTCAAGAGCTTTTACAAAAAAGGCAGGAGTATAATATGGAGGGAATTTTCTCCCCTCATCAACTCCATTTAAAAACACCAGAACAGGAAAACCTGATTTGGTTTAATGACTTTTTCATTAAGAAGTTTGAAAACATAAACCTTGCTTTCAGTGCTCACAAATTGATCCAGGCCTATGTGGAGAAAATGCTTGAGTCTCCATCCTCTTCTCTCCCTTTATTAGTAAGCGAGCCTTTTGAAAAGAATGGAGTCCATATCCCTTCTCTTGAAAAGTTTGCCCGTGCCGGCGCAGAGCTTGATCTCTTAAATGGAACCACTTACGTTCTACGGGCCATTCCGGAATGGTTAAATGGTTTTCCTCTAAAAGAGGTGGTCAGGTCCATTATCTATAACCGCTCTTTTAACAACATCACCATTAATCCTCTCGACTGGTCTAGCTCAACCTGGGATGAAATGATAAATAAGTTCTCTGTAACAGAACTTATTGAGCAAAAAGTAGCTCTTAACTTGGATGCTCTGTTAAAGGAAAAGCTCTGGTGAAAGTCATCATCGTCTCCGGGCCCACAGCATGCGGAAAGACTAAAATATCCATCGAGTTAGCAAAAAAGTTTAATGCAGAAGTTGTCAATTTTGACTCACTTCTTCTCTATAAAGAGATTAGCATTGGAACCGCAAAGCCTACTCCCCACGAGATGGACGGAGTTGTTCATCATATGATTGATGTGGCCACTATAAGTGATCCTCTCAATGCTTCAAGCTATGCAGAGCTGGCCCTTCCCATCGTCAATGAAATCCATGCTCGAGGAAAAAATGTCATTCTCACCGGAGGTTCGGGGTTTTACCTCCAGGCCCTTCTCAAAGGAATGTACGACTCACCAACCACTCCCAAAGAAATTCTTCAGCGCTCTGAAGATCTTTATCGAAGAGAAGGTATTACTCCCTTTCTGGAAATACTAAAGATCAGTGACCTGGAAAGCTTTAAGCGTTACCACGAAAATGATCATTATCGAATTCGTCGAGCAGTAGAACACTTCTGGACTCATGGCACGCCTCTCTCAGAGTTAAGAGTTTCCAAAGATCAGGAAAATCAAACTCTCAAGGATGGAAACATTCATGGCTGGAAGCTTTGTCATATTTACCTCAATATCCCCCGAGATGAGCATTTAGAGATTATCCGAGTACGAACTCAGCACATGCTTCAAGAAGGCCTATTAGATGAAGTTAGAGGACTTCTACACTCTGGATTCACCGGAGCAGAGAAACCACTGCAATCCATTGGCTACAAAGAAAGCCTCGACTATCTGGCAGGAAAAATAACGAGTATTGAAGAGCTTATTGAAAAAATAACCATCTCAACCAGACAACTGGCAAAATCACAGAGAACTTGGTTTAACCGGGAAAAAGAGAAGCTTGAATTTCACCCACTCTCTCAAAGAAATGAAATCTTTGAGAGAGTGGGTGAGTTTTTAAAATAATTACTCTAGATCAATAAGAGTTGTATTCGGAGTTCTTGGAAGCATAGGCATTGTTTGAACTGGGAACTCACCAGTTAGAGCATTAAGGAATGCTACAATGTCTTCAACCTGTTTCTTTTTAAGATCAAGACCAAGCTGAGTTTTTGCCATTACACGTACAGCTTCATCAAGAGTTTTAACTTTTCCGTTGTGGAAGTATGGAGCTGTAAGAGCAATGTTTCTCCAAGTTGGAACACGCCAGTGGTTCTTATCTTCATCTTTCTTTGTCACATCATAACGACCAAGGTCAGAAAGAAGATCATATTTTTTGTCGTATTCAGAACCAGGAATTTGAGGGAATGGTTGGTAGTGACCTTCACCCATTTTAAATCCGTCCCCAGCGAAGTTCACACCGTTGTGACAAGAAGTACACCCGATCTCTTCAACCAGTTTCATACCGCGGATTTCTTGCGCATTCATCGCCTTCTTATCACCCTTCATATATTTATCAAACTTAGAGTTTGGAGTAATAAGAGTTCTTTCATAAGAAGCAATTGCTTTGGCTACGTTATCAATAGTGATTTTCTTATCTTTCGGGAAAACTTTTTTGAAAGCATCGACGTAGCCAGGAATTTTTTGAATTCTTTCAACGACAAGCTTATGATCTGGCATGGCCATCTCTACAGGGTTTGTCATAGGCCCTTTAGCTTGCTCTTCTAGAGAAGGAGCACGTCCATCCCAGAATTGAACTGTCATAAAAGCAGAGTTCCAAACTGTCGGAGAAGCACGTCCTCCACGCTTACCTTGAACCCCTGCTCCGAAAGAACGCATATCTGCACCATCGGCCATCACGTTGTGACACGAGTTACAAGAAATTGTACCGTCGATAGAAATTCTTGGATCAAAATAAAGCATTTTCCCAAGTTCAATTTTTTCCGGTGTTTGTGGATTGTCTTTTGGAATTTCTGGCGAATCAGGTAGTGCTTTAAATTGTGCATGAGCATTAAAGCCACTCACCAGGATTAACGCCATTAAGCTTTTCTTTAGCATTTGTACTCCCTCTTGAATTAAGATATTGTTGCCTAAGTATAATAATATTAATTTAAGACCTAGAAAACACCTGAAACATGATTAAAATCAATGATAAGCTAAAAGTTGTCGTCATATCCGATGGAACGGGAGAAACCGCTTCCGCTATTACTCGAGCGGCCATGGCCCAATTCCCCGATAAAGAAATATTCTTCACTCGTTATAAGAACATTCGGACTAAAGAACAGATTGATGCCATCTTTCAAGAAGCAGCTATCCACCATGACATCGTTATTTATACCATTGTTTCTATTGAACTAAGGCAATATATTGCTGAACTCTCTAAAAGAGATCATGTGAGATCAGTTGATGTTATGGGTCCACTACTCTCAACATTTTCCAATTTCTTTGAAGCTGAACCAGAATATCAACCAGGTCTTCTTCACCAAGTAAATGACAACTATTTTAAACGTGTTGCTGCTATTGAGTTCACTCTCAATCATGATGATGGAAGGAATATGAATTCCCTCGATGAAGCAGATGTTATCCTGGTAGGAATTTCTCGGACGTCAAAAACACCACTCTCCATGTACCTTTCCCTGGAAGGTATCAAAGTTGTGAACGTGCCGATTGTGATGGGTGTGGAGTTACCAGAAAAACTTTTTCAAATCGATCAAAGAAAAATTTTTGGTCTTACTATTGAACCTGAAGCCCTCTTTCAAATCAGAAAGAACCGTCTGTCTCGCTTAGGACTTTCTAAGGATGAAGGCGACTATGCAGATATGGCCAAAGTTCATGAAGAGATTGAATGGTCTAATAAAATCTTTTCTGAGAATAAGCGATGGCCTGTTTTCAATGTGACAGGAAAAGCACTGGAAGAAACAGCTGCTGAAATATTAAAGCTTCTTAATATGAGAAAAGTGAATCGCTTCAAGCAAGCAAAGCGCTTTGACGACTAATTCTAACTGCCTCACCTAAGTGTTGATGAGATCAATTAAAAAGAGAACCCATGAGGTTCTCTTTTTGTTTTTTATTATTTCATTTTCTATGATTAAGCCTGAAGATAACTCTGATTATAAAAATCGATAAAAATATCCAAATGCATTTTCAGTCGTTCTATCTTTTTATTCGTACACCAGGTTTTTCTTATCAG
>DATGND010000228.1:0-7534 GCA_035306925.1 Bacteriovoracaceae bacterium
AGAGATTAAGCAATTTGAACGAACTTACCAACAGTTTGAAGTATCAAGCTATGCACGTTTATTTCTTCTAGGGTTTTACATTAAACTCGCTAATATCCGATGCCAAAACCTTCAGGAAGGAGAAGTCATTCAAATCCCTTCCCAAGTCATCAATGTTTTAAGTGTGCTGGAAGGAAGAGCTGAGAGAATAGATTGGCTCATACTCATCATAAGTCACTTGTTAATGAGTCTGGATGAAGCGTTGATTATTAACCATTTGGGACAACAAAAGAAAATAGATTATTTTTATGACCTAATGAGTTCTAGCGACAGGCAGCTCATGTTTGAAAACCTTTTAAGTTATGGAGCAAGTATAGGAGAACAAGACTTTGTTCTTTATGCAAAAATCTGAGTATGGCACGAAATAGAATTTATGAACTTTTAGATGAGATCGGTAAAGCAGCAGGGATTAGTGAGTTAATCATTAATAAGCCCGATAATATTTTCGTAGAAAAAGACGGCGAGCTTATTCGACTTGATGTTCAGTTCTCTGAAGTGGAGATCGATGCCTTTTGTAAAGATATTGCTAAGTACAATCGTAAGGAGTTTAGTCCTCAGTATCCGATTTTGGACGGTAACCTTCCTGACGGCTCTCGGGTGAATATCATTCATAAAGATTACACCAACACAACTCATGCGGTAACCATAAGAAGATATTCAAAAAGTATTCAAACCTTTGATACTGCCAAAGGTATCTTCGGGCTTGATGAACAATGGGTTCGTTTTATTAAGCTGATGATTAAAGCACGCATGAACATTGTGATCTCCGGTGGTACGGGAGTAGGGAAAACAACTTTTCTTAACCTCATGTTGCAGGAAATTTCTCCTGCAGAGAGAGTGATAACAATTGAAGACACCCGAGAACTTAAATTCAATTTACCGAACGTGGTTCGTCTGGAAGCAAGACCAGCGTTACTGGATCTTCCTGGACTCACCATAAGAGAGTTACTAAAGAATACCCTTCGTATGAGGCCTGACCGTATCATTGTTGGTGAGGTGAGAGGAGGAGAAGTTTTTGATCTTTTACAGGCCATGAATACAGGACATGAAGGTTCTATGACTTCCATTCACTCCAATTCTCCTGGAGAGTGTTTGATGAGGCTGGAAAATCTTTATCTTCTTTCGGGGTATGATCTCCCTCTAAGGGCCCTAAGATATCAGGTAAGCACTGCGGTAGATTACATTATTCAGGTTCGCCGAGATAGAAAGGGACGTCGTCATGTTTCGCACGTGACAGAGGTTGCAGGAATGGAAGGGGATAGAATTCTCATGCAAGACGTGGGTGTAATGAAGGATGATACTTTTAAATTTTCTGGTCTGGTTCCTTCAAAAGTTGCGCGACTTTATCAAGTTGGTTTACCGAAAGATTTCTTTGTGGGGGCATAATGAAAAAATATACAATTTATCATAATCCAAGATGTTCAAAAAGCCGGGAAGCTCTGAAGATTTTAGAGAATGCCGGAGTTGATTTTGAAGTTGTTGAATACCTGAAGACTCCACCGAAGAAAGCTGATCTGCAGGGCATTCTTAAAAAGTTAAATGATTCTGCCAGAAACATAGTAAGAACAAAAGAAAGTGTTTTTGCTGAATTAGAAGTTGATCTGGATAATGAGAATCAAATTATAGATGCCATTCTTAAGCATCCTATTCTTTTAGAACGCCCTATTGTTGTTACGAACAATAGGGCCGTCATCGGTAGACCACCGGAAAATATCTTAGATCTTTTGTGAGGAGAATGTGTTACTCACGCCTCAAATCAAATAGTTGTTCTATAAAGTTTAGATATTCGTTGTGGCATCCCCAGAAAACAAGTTTTCTGGGGATGATAAGTTTTAGATCTTTTGTGATTGAATAAGCTTAACAAGGTTTCTCACGTTCTCTTCTGGTGTTTGGATAAGAACACCATGGCCAAGACCTGCGATCCAACGAGAGAAATCTAAGCCGCGCTCGCGAAGGTCTTGATAGTATGCACTTGCTTTCTTTTCCAGGATCTCCCATGGAAGATGAAGCCATGCTGGATCAAGATTTCCTTGAACATAAACGTGCTTAGGAAGAATACTTTGGATCTCAACAAGATCACATCTCCAATCTACCCCAATAACATCAATATGAGTGAGGTCCAGTGCCTTAATAAACTGGGACTGAGTATGCTTTGAGTAGTAGATGATCTTAGTTTGTGGGCAACGAGCTTTAAACTTTGAAAGAAGATCAGTGATTTTTGGAACAATAAATTCCTTATAATCTTGAACGCAAAGCTCACCAGCGGCCGTATCAAAGAGAGCAATAGCTTGAGCTCCATTCTCGGCCTGAACGACCATCTCTTCCAGAACTTCTGGAACAAGAAGATTACAGAAAGCTTCAAAACGACCGTCGAAAAGACCTTTCTTCGCACTTACAAGGTTTCCTGCATGGGAACCTTCAACTGCGTAAGTGTAAAGTGTGAACGGGGCCCCTACAAATCCTAGAAGAGTGACATCTTTTGGAAGTCTCTCACGAAGAAGCTTACAGGCCTCACCTTGGAAAGCGTAAAACTCTTTTCCTGGGGCCATAATTTTAAGTTTTTGAATATCTTCAACTGATTTAAGGTGCCATTCAAGAGTAGGTGGACCTGACTTATAAGAAAGTCCCATTCCTAATTGCTCAAGTGGGAAAAGGAGGTCAGAGAAAAGAATGGCCGCATTGAACTTAAAGTCCTCGATAGGTCCTAATGTAATCTCACATGCGAGTTCCGGATTCTTACACATTGTCATGAAGTCCGAATCTTTCTTTATATTTTGATAATGAGAATGATAACGACCTGCTTGTCTCATAAACCATACAGGGAGTGTGCTTCCACGATTCTCAAAAATGTCCATAATCATCCTTTTATTTCAAGTTTATAGCCAATCCCTCTGACGGAAGTAATTTTTAAATTTCCATCACTGTCAGTGTCGGCCCATTTACGTAGTTTTACGATATAGTTATCAATTGTTCTGTTCGTAGGGAAACTATTCTCTCCCCAAATACTTTCAATCATCTGGTCACGGGAAATCACTTCATCTTTGTGATCTAAAAGAAGCTCTAAGATAGCGCATTCTTTTTGAGAAAGATTACTGGTCACTCCTTGAGCATCCTGAATTTCAAAACGCTTGGGCCAGAAGATAAGTTTTCCAAAGCGGTACTCATCAGGATTGTGAAGGGTCGTTTTTCTTGATTTCAAAATACGATCAAGTCTTAAAGTGAGTTCTTTTAACTCAAAAGGCTTAGTGATGTAGTCTTCAGCCCCTAATTCAAGTCCTTCTACTCTAAGGCTAGGATCATTTAAGGCCGTGCAAAAGAGTAGTACGGTTTCTTTTGAGATACTTCTAAATTCTTTGGCAAGATCAATTCCATTCCCATCCGGAAGACCAATATCAAGAATAACGATAGCAGGTCTCATTTCAAGAAATTTGGATCTTGCTTCTTTAGCTGTAGAGGCCCACTCAACTTCAAACTTTTTGGTTCTTAAGTAGTCACGAAGGGTAATACCTAGGTTAGTCTCATCTTCTACCAATAGGACTGAGAAGTTACTCATTGATCTTCTCCTTTAGGGGCCTTAAAGGTGAGTTGAAAACGCAAGTGGTCTGATTGTTGAATTTCAAAGTTTCCTTGCATCTTGCGCATGAGGTTCTTAATTAAAAACAAACCAATGCCAGAGCCTTTAGTGGAATTAAACTTATAAAAAAGAGTTCCTAGTTTTTTTATGTCCCCGGTAAAGACCTTACCAAAGTCATCGTAGAGAATATGGATATTTCCATTCTGCCTGTAGGAATTAATTCTAATGCGTTTTGATTCTGGTTGATGACGTTTAGTATTTTCAAAAAGGTTTCGGAAAATAATGTTAAGGGCCAGTTCATCGGCCAGAACTTCACTAGCATCTTCCTGAAAAACTAATTCAATTTGATGAGTGTCTTTCATCTTACTCTGATGGCGTTTGAGATACCTTTCTAGAGAAAGGGGAGCAAGGCTTAAAGGGGCATCGTTTTCAATGCGAGAGAGTTGAAGACTCTTTTCTAGTTCGCCTTCAAGCTTATGAGTATCCTCAATCAATCGGCCGGTTAGATTAGAGAGCTGCTCATGAGAGTGACTTTCATCTTCAATGAGATCTTTAATCACTTCTGCTTGTAAGCGCATACTGGCCAGAGGGGTTTTCAATTCATGTGATAGAGAAGAGAAAAAGGCCTGAAGGGCCTGAGACTTTCTCATATCTCGGATGTACATAATAAGAAGAGAGATTCCCAAAATGATAAGGACAACGAAAAAGAATGTTCCTTCCCACCTCATCATATTAAGAAAGCGTTCCTGACTTGCCAGGGCCTCAAGGTTGAGGGCACTTAAATCCGCATGAAGTTTAAAAACAAGATAAAGCCACCAGCTACCCAATAAGAGCAGGAATATCACCCAAAAGAGAGTGAGACCATAAAACCAGCGGCGAGTCTTGTTTAGCTCCATAGGCGTTTTTTCATTTCTTCTTGAACTTTTTCATCATGAGCTAAGCTAACAAAACCTACCTCATAACCATTCGGAGCAAGATAGATTCCCTTGTTTAAAAGTACTTCAAAAAGAGCTTTAAAACGCTCGCCCATATTGCTTGGGAGTTGGGTAATATTGGTTAGCTTCTCTTTAGTGTTGATAGGCCAGAAAAGAGAACCATACTGAATGATTTGATAATCTTCAAAACCGTTTTTATCCATCCACTCTTGAAGCATGGAAACGATATTCTTGGTGTATCCTTCCAGTTTCTCATACGCTTCAGGGGTGAGCTTTTGAAGATTGACGAGTCCTGCTCTCATAGCAACAGGGTTACCGGAAAGAGTTCCTGCTTGATACACAGGACCTACAGGGGCCAGAAATTCCATGTGTTTTTTAGGGCCAGCTACTGCTCCAACCGGCATACCACCACCGATAATCTTTCCGTAAGTCACAAGATCAGGGGTGATACCTGTCTTTTCACTCATACCACCAAAGCCAATACGGAAACCTGAAATCACTTCATCAAAGACTAAAAGAGCACCATACTCAGTACAGATTTCTCGAAGACCTTTCAGGAAGTTTTCGTCTTGAACAAGAAGACCGTTGTTAGCAGGAAGAGGTTCAATAAATACACAAGCAATATCATTGCCGAAGTTTTTAAAAACTTCTTTTACTTCATCAAGGTTTCCAAGTTCGCAGATAAGAGTATCTTTGGCCTGAAGGTCAGTTACACCTTTGGTTGAGGCTTCAGCAGTTCCGGCCAGTCCTGAACCGGCCTTAATAAGCATAGCATCCAGGTGACCATGGTAGCAGCCATTGAACTTAACAATTTTGGACTTACCTGTAATTCCACGAGCAAGACGAACGGCCGTCATCACCGCTTCTGTTCCTGAGTTTACAAAGCGAATCTGTTCGATAAATGGAATTCGGCCAACGATGTATTCGGCCAGTTCCAGAGAATATTTCTCACAAGCTCCGAAGGTCCAACCGTTATCAAGAGCAGAAATGATTTCAGCTTTAATATCCTTATCCTGGTGACCATGAATAAGCGGGCCAAAGCTCATACAGAAATCAATATAGTTTTTTCCATCCTCATCCCAAATATAAGCTCCATCTCCACGATTAATAAAACGAGGAGTAGTATGAAGGCCTTTAAAACTTCTCACTGGAGAGTGGACACCACCAGGAACAAGTTTGAGAGATTTTTGAAAAAGTTCATTTGAATTCATATTTTAATCCTTAATGTGTGAAACAAAATCTTGAATGCTGATCACTGGAGTCACTGCTATTTGGGCCTTATTAAACTCATCATAAGTTTTACCCATTCCACAATAGTGTGTGAGATCCTTTAAATGAGGATAAGCTGAAATATAGGCCTGGTATTGTCCAAAGCTTGTCCAGAAGCATTGCTTAACGTTTTTAAGCTTGTTTTCAAATTCACTGCTCACAGAAACGGTAGAGCGAGTATAGGTACCGATCACTTCTCCCATAATGCTGGTGGCATCAACATGAGAGAGGACTTTCCAGTTGGAAAGATCGTGGAATAGAGCAAGGGCCTTAGAAGTTTTAAGAAGAGTTAGGTCTCTCACTCCTAAAGAGTCACTCGTACCATTCACCCAGTAACCTTCGCTCGTAAGTCTTTGAGCAGTCTTTGTGCCTCCGGCCCACAGACCGAGAGGATTTCCCGATTTTTTAAGAGTAGGGATAGCATAGTGAGTCGTCACGAATGCTTGAGCATTTGAAAGATCAACGGATGTTTCTAATGAGGTCTTTCTGTAGAACTCATCACAAACAACATTAAGTTCGCTGGAAGGCATTCCAAAAAATGTTTCACTTGCTTTCATCTCTGGAAGAGTGATGCCTTCGATATAACGCTTTTCAATTGGTTTCTCGTCGACTTCACCCACTTCAATGTGAACGAAATGATTCCCCATTTTTTTGACATTAATTCCAACGGCAAGGTGACAACCGCCACCATAACTTTGGAAAGCTTCACGCTCACGTTTAACTTCTTCAACTGTATCCTGGTGAATCAGTTGGGAAATATATCCTTCTAATTCTCCATTATCATCACGTCCATCACGAACTTCAATTCCCAGGGCCCCTTGAGAAGCAGCACTTGGGAAAATAGTTTGTGGAAGAACAAAATAATCCAGTCCATCTACCAGTTCAGAGAGTTCTTTTTTTGATTCTTCTTTACTGGCAAGTCTTTCAAGTCCTGCTAATGCAAGAGTGATGGCGTGGTACTGACCTGACTTGAGTTTTCCGATACGGGTATTCACATTGCCACGAAGAGTTTCACAACGAATGGTGAGATTTTTCTCTTTAGCGTAGGGAATGTGATAGGCAAGATTTTTAGAGAGGTTAACAATTCTTCTTGGGGAAGAAGTTCCTACCACAAAGTCTCCCTCATGATTTTTTAGATTGTTGAGGACGTCTTTTCTGATGAGAAGAATATCCTGAGCAAATTTTCTCTCAGTAATGGCGGCCAGCTTAATTCCTTCCGGACGAATTGAACCAAGGTCCTTATAGGAGTGAACCACCATATCCACCTGACCACTTAATAAGGCTTCATCAAGTTCCTTTGTGAAGAAGTCTTTTCCTTCAAGTTGCCATAGAGGACGGTCTACAATTTGATCCCCTTGAGTCTTAATCAAGACAAGTTCAAACTGTTTACCACTTAATCGTTCAAGTTCATTTTTAACAAGAGTACATTGGGTCACTGCTAAAAGTGACCCACGAGTTCCAATTTTGTAAGTTTTCATATTAGAGGTATCTCATACCTGAGGTCGTTTGAGGAGTAGGTAGCTTAGGAAGAGCTCTGAATTTCTTCTCGAATAACTCCTTGCGACGGATGCTGATGCTTAGCATTTCTTGACGTGCTAGAGCAATTTGAGTTTGCTTTTGACCTTCTACGACTACGCCTTCGTTAAAAATATCATCAAGACGAATGATTCCTTCATCATGACTAAGTTCCGTTTTAATAACAGAAGGAGAGCCCAGA
>DATGND010000229.1:0-2507 GCA_035306925.1 Bacteriovoracaceae bacterium
TAACTCGAGATACTGATTCAACGTTTGATGCTCGTCCTGGAGTAAGGCTTGAATACCGGATGAAAGGAGCAGTCATTCAGCTCCTACATCAATGGATCTATCATTTCTCTAATATTAAGTTTTCCGGAAGAAGTGAGCAGAGATCAACTCTCGTTCTTGCTGCTGAAATCTAATTTATGCCGCAATCTGGAAGTCTTCTTCTTCTTCTTGATATTCTGGAGCTTCTTTGATGAGGTCATGAAGATTAATCGTCTCGAAATTTTCTTCAATTAACTTCTGATAACGATAATCCTGAGAGCGAAAATATTTGTTCATCTTAGGATACATGAAATTAAGAGTTAAGGCATTCAAGGTCAGCATAAAGGCCTGCTGATATTCCTTTTTTGTAAAGAGACGTTGCTTGGTAAAATAGGTTCCCACTGTCATCCCATCATTGGCCAGCAGACAAATCGAAAAATATGTGAAAGTCACCAATGGGTAGGTAACAAAAATCATAGTGGCCGGAAAACTGATTGTGAACTTTGTTGATACAGTCATTAAATAAATGGCTGCATACATTTTAAAGAACTCACTAATCATGAGTGTTAGGAACATGGTGAAACTGTAATCACAAAAGAGAGAAAAAAGATTTCTAATATGATTTTGCTTTTTCTTCCTTGGTAATAAAAAAGAGCCAGGTATTTTGGTTGAATAAAGAGCAAAGGGAATAAGGTTCATACTTTCTCCTGTAAGCCTTATCGGCATTTCGGAGAGGAACTAAAATAGTAAAGTTTTTTTCCAAGTGTCTGAGATTCTTAGCTTCGTTCTGCGATTGATTCAACCAAACTGGCAAGCTTATTAAGTGCGTCTAGTGGAGTCATCCTCATAACATCAAGCTGCTTAAGTTCTTCTTCAAGCTTTAAAAGATGCTCTGGAATAGGCTCTTTAACCACTTCATTGATGCCAAAAAAGTCTAGTTGTCCACTCGTTGCCCCATTGCTTGAAAGCTCTGAGAGGATTTCACGAGAGCCTTGTTGCTTTTCTTCAAGGTTATGAAGAATCTCACGACTACGTTTAAGAACTGCTTGAGGAAGACCTGCAAGCTCTGCCACATGAATACCGAAGCTCTGAGTTGCACCTTGCTCGATAAGTTCATACATGAATTGAACTTTACCATCTTTCTGTTCAGTGCGAACGGTGAAATTCTTGGCTTCTGGTAGAGAGTCTACAAGATCAATGAGTTCATGGTAGTGAGTAGCAAAAAGAGTAATCGGCTTGAGGTTTTTTACCAGGTGTTCAACCAGGGCCCAAGCGATAGAGAGGCCGTCATAGGTAGAAGTACCTCTTCCGATCTCATCGAGAATAATAAGTGATCTATCAGAGGAGTGACGAAGAATCTCTGCTGTCTCACTCATTTCTACCATGAAAGTAGACTGACCACGGATAATATCATCACTGGCCCCTAGACGGCTGAAGAGATAGTCACAGATTCCAATGGTTGCCGTTTGGGCCGGAACAAAGCAACCTAGTTGAGCCAGGTATTGAATGATGGCCACTTCTCTCATGACAGTGGTTTTACCGGCCATGTTTGGACCAGTGATAAGGCCAAAATAGCAGTTGCTATCTAAGTGAATATCGTGAGTGATAAAACTCTCTGTGATGTTGGCCTTAATAAGAGGGTGCCAGGCTCCTTTAATAGATATAATTTTTTCGTCTTTAAACTCAGGACGTTCAAAATTTTCTTGCAATGAAATCCAGGCAAGAGAACAAAAAACATCAATTTGAGCTAAACGTTTAGCAATATCTAGAACAAGAAATGATTTTGCAGAAATTTCATTACAGATACTATCAAAAATTTCTTTTTCAAGTTTAACAAGCTTATCCAGCGCTGTTGTTACTTCTTTTTCAAACTCCTCAAGCTCGGTGGTTACATAGCGCTCGTTATTCACTAGCGTTTGTCTTCTCATGAAATGAGAAGGAACTTTTGAGAGATGGGAATTTGAAACTTCAATAAAGTAACCTGAGACATTGTTATGTTTGATTTTAAGATTTCCAATTCCTGTTTCAGCTCGATATTTAGCTTCAAGTTTTAAGATTTCTTCGGTGGCACTTGAGGAAAGGGCAGCAAGACGATCACGTTCTTTGCTGGCCCCAGGCTTAATGAGGTTCCCTTTATCTTGATGGGCCCCCATTTCATCTGAAATAGTCGTAAAAATAGTTTTACTTAAAGTGCTAAGGAACTCCTCATCTTTTTTAGGAAGAGTCGCAAAAAAAGAAAATTTTTCTTTTTGAAGAGAAGTATCAATTTCTTTGTAGATATCAAGTGCGCGGGCAAGGTTTAAGAGGTCCCCTGCAACAGCTTTACTGGTTGAAATCTTGGCCATGATTCGGTCGATATCTCGAACCTCATCAAGTAGAGAACGAATCTCTTTCATAAAAGCTGGTTTAGAAATGAGTGAACCAATAAGGTCTTGTCTCTTCTCAATAGCTTCACGATTACCTAAAGGGTTTTGAAAAAAATGTCTTAA
>DATGND010000230.1:0-15166 GCA_035306925.1 Bacteriovoracaceae bacterium
TCTCTCGTTACAGTGAGTTTTCCATTGGCATAAACCGTTTTAGTCGAAACTCCTTGCTGAGATTGTCCCACAATCGTTAGTCCTGGAGACTTAAAATTAATCTCTTCAATGTTTTTAGCCTCTTCTGAACTGACCTTAAAAACGACATTAAAGGTTTCATTAACAATGGGTCTGCGTGGTTCCACTGTTACAATTAGCTTGTCCTGGGCCCAGCTATTAACAGAAAATATGATGAATAATAACCAAATTAAATTTTTCATTACCAATCCTTACTAGAATTAGACTTCCTCTTATTCATATCTTTCGTACCACGTTCAATCATTTCCATTTGAAGTTTACGATCATCCGACATGAGTTGCTTTAACTTCGCTGGTAGCTTTTTAGGAGGAAGGTTTCGAGGTTTGTCATCCTCTCCATCCTGAGGCTTGTCTTTGTTCTTATCATCCTTATTATCTTCTTTCTTTTCATTATCCTGATTTTCATTGTTTTGTTGCTGATCCTTTCCATCTTGTTCAGATTGGCTAGGACTTTGGTTTTGATTTTGATCTTGAGATTGACCAGATGAATTTTGTTCAGACTGTTCATCAGAACCCTCTTGGTTCTGATCATTTTGTTTGTTCTGTTCATCCTTTTTCTGCTGTTTCTCTTGCTCTTGATGTTGCAAAAAAAGCAATGAGTTTTGAGCTATTTTCTTTTTTAATTCATCCGCTATATTGTCATCTTCCAGAAGTCTTCTATATTCAGAAAAACCTTCTTGATATTTTTTATTACTTAAAAGAGCTGTCCCATAATTAAATCTTTGATCATGATTGAGATGCTCCGACTCTTCCTCATAAAGCTTTAAAGCTTCCTCATTGAACTGATTCTTTTGTAGCTCATAAGCTAAACCTAATTTCTGTTCTCGGGATAATCGCCCCTTTTGCAATTGTTCAAGCCCATGCATGATTTTCTCAGGAATAGGTTTTTCTTGAACTTCCTCGGCCCACACAGGATTGATTAGGATGATGGCCACAACAGCAAAGACTTTTACCATCTTTAGAAAATAAGAAAGTAATAAAAAGATAATACCTGGTACAACCAGCCATTGCATAAATACAGGTCTAATCACCATGTCCTGATTTTCTATTCCTTTGGAAAACTCTGCTTCAAAGAAAGCGACTATTTCCTCAGAGGGTAGCGCATAAGTATCTGCAGTCCAGTATTTGGTTTGAGGGTATTTACTGACAATGCCCTTAAAAAAATCTTCATCAAGTTTAGTAATAACTTCTTTACCTTTATGATGTTTATAACCATAGCGCATGCCTCGCTTATCATCGAGAGGAATACGTCCCCCATTTTGCGTTCCAATACCAACAAAGGCGACATAAACCCCTTCAGGAATTTTTAAATCAATTCCATCCACCGTTTCTTCACCATCAGTTAAAACTAAAATATTTCCTTGAGGCTCTTCTCCCGTTGTAGAAAAGATCTGAATCGCTTCTTGAATAGCGGTAGAAAGAGCTGAGGTTCCATACTGATTTTTTAAACCACGGATACTTTCAAGTCTTGAGTCAATAAGATCAAGATCCGCAGTGAAAGGTACAATTTTCTTCTGTATTTCAGAGAAGACTACAACCGAAATTTGATGCCCAACTGCTTTACGTGCAAAGTGTTTTGCTAGAAGAACTGCTTTTTCAAGTCGGGATGGTCTCACATCCTCCGCCAGCATACTGGCAGAAGTATCGATCAAAATAACAGTTCTCTTACTTGGTACTTTGGCTTTAATTCTTTCCTCTGGCCCCCTTAAATCCAGAATACTTAAAGCTAAGAGTGTAAAGCCTAGGAGAAAAAAAAGACGGGAAAGGGAGTAAATAAAAGATTTCTTTTTAAACCAGAACCTTTCAACAAAAGCAAAGAACTTATTCTCCTCTCTTATCACTAAGAAAGAGAAGACGATAATAACTCCTACTACTATGAACAAATAGTTTTGGTAAACAAAACTCATACTAAATCCTTTAAAACAAATCTTCTTGCTAACCCTGATAAACAAAGTAGCCCTAATCCGATTGCTAAGTAGGGATAGTATTTTTCATCGTAAACAACTTGATGATTTACTTCGATATGAGTTTTTTCCAGATTTTGGATATCATCAAAAATTTCCTGCAGTGCCTTTTCACTTTTGGCCGGATAAAACTTCCCCCCAGTCAGATTAGATATCTCTTGAAGAACTTTATAATCAATTGATCCACCAGGAATGAGAGCATACTGTGTTCCAAAGAAGCCATTTCCAATTGGAATCTTAGCATCCCCATCACCTCCAAGTCCGATGGTATAAACTTTAATCCCGTTCTTTCTGGCTTCTTCCGCAGCTTCAAGGGGAGTCATTGTTCCTACGTTCGCCACTCCATCCGTTAAAAGTATAACGACCTTATTTTTAGTTTCACTATCAACGGCCCTGGCCACCGCTAATCCTAATCCATCGCCAATATTTGTTCCACTACCAAGATAACCAATAGATATATCTGAAAGAACTTTATCTGCGAGTGTAGGATCTGTAGTTAAAGGTAAAAGAGTAAGCACCTTTTCTGCAAATGTAATAACTGCAATCCTATCCGTCGGTCTTAAGCGTACAAATTCTCTGATTTTCTCCTTAGCTACTTCCAACCTGTTAGGAGTCAAATCCTCTGCTAACATAGAGCGAGAAACATCAATGGAGAAAATAACATCATTAACCTGAATGTTACTAGGGTTATACTTTTGTGGCAGCCGAGGTTGAGTAAGAGAAAAGCTAATGAATCCCCAGGCAGATAGTCCTACTAGAAAAAATATAAAACGAAGGATCTGTTTAATTTGAGAATTATTTTTTTGGGGAGGTAAGGCTAGACGAACTTTAGCAAAAGCCTTCCAGTAATCAAGGCTCCAAATCAGAGCGGCAATAATACCTAGCATGGCCAATAGAGGATACTTAAACTCCAAAGTTTCCTCCCCTGATTTGATCTAAAAATTTCAAATAACTTTTAACCACTTCATTTTTATTTTCTTTAGAGATATTGGGCATGAAGGCATATTTATAATAAACCACTTCAAACTTATTAAACTCTTCCTCTATAAAAGGGAAAGTTTCTAAGTAAAAGTGCTTATTCTTCCAAACACCGGTTATCTCTTCAAAGCTGTGGGCTGCAAAAAGCGCGTTCTTTACTTCACGTCTTCTTTTTTTAGTCAGCAAATACGGTCTCAACTTTTTAAAATAAAGACCTGCTCCCAGCACAATAAGAAGTAACGAAGCAACAAGATAAAGAATCCAGCTCTTGTCCTTTAGTTCAAATATTAAATCATTAATAATGATATTTTCAGGAGTTTCAACTTCAATAACCTCAACAGGATTCCATGAAAGCTGTTGATCATTGTCTAAAGTGACTCTATTGGTCTGTGGCCTTTTTAGAAAAATCATTTCTATTTTTTCATCATCCAATGAAAGGATATGAATGGTATCATCAAGCCTTTTCTCGGCTAAAGAAGGACCGGGATAATTCTCAACTCTTCCACTGACGACTTCGCCTGTGTATACGGAAGGCTTATTGAGAAGAATTTTAATTTCTTCCGACCAGCAATTAAAAGATAGGGTTAAAAGAAAAACTAATACCAATTTCATACAAGTTCTCTTACAAATCGGTCTAAGTACCTGTCATCTACTCTGACAATTTTAATACGTCGATCGGTATAGTCCGAGCTCTCTCCAATCCATTGAGAGCCTTTACGGGATTTAAATAAGTAACTAGGAACACCACCTAGATCCAACGGGGAAACAATTTTGAAAAAATGAAAATTTCTCATGGAAATTAATGAATCAATGATTGCTTTATCTTCAAAAGAATATCCATCCCCCAGATAAACAACTTCCTTTCTTCTGGCGAGAGCAGCTTTGAGTTGAGCCACTTTTTCTTGTTCACTTATGTTTTGTTCATACTCTCTTTCAATCAAGTAATTTCCGTCCTTATCTAAGACATTGAGCTTTTCAAGAATAGATATGAAGATAGTGAGTCCTTCTTTTCCTTTCTTGGGTGGTAAACTGATTGTTGTATCGGACCAAATTGTAACTTTGACTAAATCGTGAGTTTGTCCCGCCAAGAGATAAAGAAGAGCAATAATTTCTACCGAAGCTTGGAGCTTAGAAACGCCTTTATCTCCATAACTCAAAGTCGAAGTGAGATCTAAAAAAACATTAATTTCTACGTTACGGTCTTCTTCGAAAGTTTTTAGATAAATATTGGAAGACTTGGCAGACACTTTCCAATCAATAAAACGAACATCATCACCAGGCACATAAACCTGATGCTCTCGAAACTGCAAACCCGAGCCTCGAAAATGAGATTTTATCATCCCTGTGGTATGGGAGTTTGCACGCTTAAATACACTTGCCTGTATTAACGAGACGACTCGTTCAATTTCTTTTAGGTTCATTAGATAACACTGGAAGCAATCGCCACTGCGATATTTCTTGTATTTAGTTTATCAATCTGAGCTTCGTAAGAAGGAATAATCCTATGTCCTAAAACAGAAGGAACGATGGACATAATATGATCAGGAGTGACAAAGTCCTTACCTTCTATAAAAGCTTTAAATTTAGCAATTTTAAACAGCCAAATAGAGGCACGAGGAGAAGCTCCTGCTAATATGGCTCCCTCATATTTTTTAGGAAAGTACTTATTCCCCGGACGAGTAGCATGTACTATCCGGATAATCATTTCTTTGATTTTTTCATCCACATAGATCATATCTACTTTCTCTTTCATCTCTAAAAGATCTCTTTCATCTATGATGGGAGTTAAATCAGTTTCATATGGCTTAAGTTCTAGAACGCTTTTCTCTGCTTCAAAATCCGGATAATCAACAGAGATTTTCATCATAAATCGATCAAGCTGAGCCTCAGGTAAGTTGTACGTCCCCTCCTGTTCAATAGGGTTCTGAGTTGCTAACACAACAAATGGAGAAGGAAGCTTGTGAGTTTTATCACCAATTGTTACTTGCTTTTCAGCCATTGCTTCTAAGAGCGCCGCCTGCACCTTCGCTGGCGAACGGTTAATTTCATCAGCTAGCACCAACTGAGTAAAAATCGGTCCAAACTTAGTAGAGAACTCATGAGTTTGCTGATTATAAATCATCGTTCCGATTAAATCCGAGGGTAGTAGATCGGGAGTAAACTGGATTCTCTGAAAGTTTAAATGACAGAGCTTACTCATCACACTCACCGATAAGGTCTTCCCTAAACCAGGCAATCCCTCAATCAACAAGTGACCTTCGCAAACTAAAGCAGCGATAATCGACTCAAGCATTTCATCTTGACCAAAAACTTTTGTTTTTGCTGTTTGAAGTAGCTTATTAACTTTTTCTTGCAACACCATACTTACTCCACAAAGTAAAAATAACTTTTAATATAATTTGATTTATCGCTTAGAGAACTCACCGGGTGATCCCATCCCTGCATACCGGTATACAATAATTGAATCTTTCTATTTTCTCTAAAAGCGGCTTCTTGAATGTTCTTCATAAACTCTTCGTGACCAACGTAGTGGGTACATGAACTAAAGGCACAAAAAGAATTTGGGGCCAATAATTTAAAAATTTTTCGATGAAGCTTACTATAACCTTCCAAAGCTTGCTTTTTCTGATTCAAACTTTTAGCGAAGGCCGGAGGGTCAGATAAAATGAGATCATATCTCATACCTTCGTGGATCTTTTTATCTAAAAACTTGAAAACATCGCTACGACAAAACTCCCCTCGTCCATCAAGTTTATTCAGAGAGAGACTTAAATTAGTCTCATGCTCAAAATCACCCTGATCAACGAAAGTCACTTTTTCACAACCGGCGGTCAGTGCCGTAACCCCCCAGGCACCCAAATAACTAAAGAGATCGAGTCCTGAAGTATACTGGTGATTCAATTGGGATAGAATGCTCCCCAGCTGTCTTCTATTCTCTCGATGATCATAGTAAAAACCAACTTTCTGTAAAACTTCTGCACGTAACTGATACTTAAGTGAGTTTTCAGATATCTGAATATCCGGAAGCTCTTCCTTATCAAACACAGGAAGAAATTCTTTTGCCCGGTATTGCTGATTATCTAAAAAGTAACTCGTTTTCCCTGTTAAAGTCGTAACAAAGTCTCTGATCTCTTCTCGAAACTTATCAATACCAGCAGTATTGATTTGAATGATGTTAGCATTCTCAAAAGTATCTATAATCAATCCTGGAAGAGTATCGCTTACACCAAAAAAGAGTCGACACCCTTCAAGGTATCCTTTAATGCGAGATCTTTTATGGTAAGCCGTTTCAATTCTACCTTTAATAAGGTTCAAGGGATCAATCACTTTTGGATTACTTTCTAAAATATAGCAACAAGTAAACTGCTCTTCGATCAATGGGTTGATAAACCCTAAATATTGTTGATCTGAAGTTTCAATTAAACACCATTCACCCGGTTGAGCTGATCGAATAGACCCTTCAAAGTCTACTGACTTTAATTCTTTGGCATGAGATTTTACTTTATTAACCCCTGACTTACTTAACTTCAGCTGTCTCAAGCGTATCCTTTTTAACTACTTTGATTCACTTAAAAAGAATTTAAGCGCTTCACCCTTGTTCACCATATAGTTTGAAAATTTAAAAACTTCTCTATGCTCGTGATTCCCCTTTGAACCACTTTGACGTGTTCTCACACTAACTACCTGAGGGAAACCTGCTCCAGCAGTAATTTGGTAAGAAATTTCTTTATTAAGACTTACTTTCTGACCAGCTTCTTCTATCAAAGTCTCCTGAGACTTTAAAACCAGGCGACCGTCGGAGAAAGACGTTTTGTCATAGACAAACTTTGTCACCATCTCTCCTACAGCTCTGTTAGTAGTGATCTGGCTGAGGTTTGAAGAGTTATCAAAAACAATTTGAAATGAATCCACCGCAGATAGATTATCCTTGGCCTTGGCTTCAATAATATTTTGCGATTTTTTAGTTAGGTTAAAGCTTGAAAATTTTTTTTCCAGAGAGATAGGAATCACATTTTCAAAAATAGCCATGACGCTAGCTTTAAGTTCTTCTTTAACCTCTTTGAAACCTTCCGGTAACCCGACCACTTCAACAGCGAGTCTTTCAGGTTGAGCAGTCCAATAAAATCTAAAGACGAGTTTATTAACTTGCCCAAATATTTTTTGATCATTTAATTGTTTGGTGATTCTTTCATTCTCAACATCCACCACAAGATCAGTAATGGCCTTTACTCGAGGTGTATAAACTTTTTTATCGAAGTTTTGTAAGACATCAACCTGACCCCATAAATTAAAACTTAAAAACATCAGGCCTAGAAACAATTTCATATATCTTCCTTGATAAAATGATCAATATCGATGCGCCGACAATTGATGTGTTTTTGTTTTTTATATACTACCATACCGGGCCTTCCGGAAACAGCCTTCACATTCTTTACCTGAGTAAAGATCACAGGAATCCAGTCCCCTTGAAAACCCGATACTTGTGCAAGAATTGAAGCAATCACTTCCAATTCATTGGGAGATAAAATGGTATCAGATTTTACGATCAGGTGAGAGCTTTTATGACCATCTAAATGAAACCACCAATCCTCTTTAGTGGCCCATTTATTTCTAATTTGATCATTGCCTTGGGAAGTTAAACCCCAGGCCAAACTGCCAAAGTCTGTTCTGATTATTTTATATTCATGACTAGTTACTATCCGCTTGCTAGTTGCAACTTTCTTATCTATTCCCCAGTATACCTGAGTAATTGGCAAGGGTTTATGTTGAGTCGCCTTATTTTCTTGAACAAGGCCCTGGGCCTGCTGAAGCCTTTCAAGTAGAATCTTCTCTCCCCTCTTTAATTTTTTTATTTTTTCATAGATAAGATTTCTTCTTTCAAACTGATTTAAATCGGAGTCGAATTTAAATTTATGATCACCGATCATAAATTCATAATCCCAAATCTCCTCCCCTGAATCCAAAAACTTTTGAAGTTCCTGCCATTGCCGGGCCTTCTCTAAATCATGTTGGATGTTTTGAATCTTTCGCTGAATAAAACTAGGTTTATGAATGAGTTGCCCTAGTTGTAATTGCTTAAGTTCTTTTTCTAGCTCCTCTTCAATCGTGCCTGGTTGTCCACTTGATTCCTGGTCCAACTCATGACTTCGACCAATTTCATCAAAGTACTCAAAGATAGAATTAAAATCTGGAGGCAGAGGTATGGATTTATTAGTCCAACTTAATAGAAGTCTTTGAGGTTGCTCAGGTAACTCTTGATAAAGGTGAGCAAAATATAATTTACGTGCTTTCCAGAATAAGGCGAGCTCCTGTCTCTTACCAAATTTTTGATAAGCAAGAACTGCAATTCTATCAAACTCATCAACTACCACTTCCAATAAGGTGCAAGAACTTAAATGTTTTCTGATATACTCCAGAAAACGTTCTCGTTGGCGGATAGCTGACGCAGGTGGTTTATCTGAAGGATAAAGCCCCTCATGTCCTGCCCCTCGACCGATATAGAGATGAGATGTTTTTCCAGGTGTCCTAATTGCTAAAGACAAGTAGTTGGCGGTACTATATATTTTTTGAATCTGACCACCTTGTAACTGCTTCATTTGGTCAGAATGAATAATATTCTTTAAATCACTATAGTATTGAATCATATGAGTATAAACCTTATTACGACTTCTCTTGGTATCCATCACGGTCAGGTTGAATGGGATCAATTATCAGATATTATCGCCAACTTTGCCCACTTTGATACCAATAAGATTAACTTAAAAAATAACTTATTCACCACACGAGAAAGTATTGAGGACGAACTCAATAATCTCGACACCTACCTCAAAACAATCAATGAAGATGATCACAACGTCATTGATCAGATCATTCGTCAATTTCCAGAAGATGAAAGCATTGAATCTTTGATCCTACGCCTTTCAAAACAAGGTGTACTTAATTTTACTGAACTTAATTTGCTGGCACAGATTTTAGAAAAAGGTCTCTTTCTTAAACAAAGCTTTAAGCATTTAGACCTTCCTCTAATGCAATACTATAAGGACCTTGATCCACAATATTTTGGACGCAAGTTTCTTCGGGAGTTTCGTTTTCTGGTTGACCCGGATGGACAAATTCATCTGGAACGTCATCCCGAACTCCGTGAACTCACTAAATCATTAAGAGACTTAGAAGAAAGAATTAGACGCTATATTCAAGAATGGCTTAATCAACCTCATAATCAAAAAGTTCTGCAATTTAATAGCTTTGACGTTCATTACGATCGTTATGTGGTACCGGTACGATCTGACTCCTACCGCTCTGATCTTGGTATGATTATTTCTCGTTCGGATTCAGGGCAAACGCTCTTTGTAGAATTAACTGCCACACGAGAGATGTGTAACCGCAGAATGGAAATCAATGCCAAGATTGATGAAATCATTAATCAATTAACCATTAAGTACTCAAACCTACTCTATGTACTGAAAGATGATTTAAAGATCATTCACGAGCATTTTCAAACTTTAGACTATTACTTTGCTAAGATGGCTTTCTCTCATCGTTATCATCTTTCTCGTCCAGTCTTGAAAGCTTCCCCCGGTTTCAAATTAATTGATCTCTTTCACCCTTTGATTGAAAAACCGGTAAAGAATGATGTTATCTGTGAAAAGAATCATCATGGGATTGTGATTTCTGGTCCCAATACTGGTGGTAAGACAGTATTTTTAAAGTCTATTGCTTTAAGCTATCTGCTTCTTTATCACGGTCATTATGTGCCTGCTCTTGAAGCTGAAATGTTTCCTTATGAAGGATTATTTTATTTTGGAAATGATCTGCAAGACCTAAACGTGGGATTGTCTTCATTCTCTGGTGAAGTGAAAAACTACATCAAACTTATCGAAAACATTTCACCAAGTAACCTTATTCTGATTGATGAGATTTTTAACTCAACTTCTTCAGATGAGGCTTCTGCTCTGTCTCTAGCTTATTTTAATGAGCTTCATAAAAGAGCAACTTGCCACATCGTAGTTTCCACTCACCATCAGATGTTCAAGACCTTAATCCATCAAGACCGTCACTATATTTCCTGTCATGTGGGTTTTGATACAAATAGAATGAAGCCAACTTATAAAATCCAGTGGGGAACACCTGGTGCTTCCATGGCCATAGATATTTTTCGCATTCTTGCAAATGAAAATGAGTTGGTTAAAAACGTTCCCGCTGAAGCTATTAAGCACATTAATACTAAAAACATCAGCTATGAAACTCTTCTGCAAAAAGTTTCACAAAAACAAATTGAACTTGATCATCTAATTACTCAAAACAGACAACTGGAAGTGGAGTTAAAAAACCAGAAAGGTGCAATGGAAGGTGTGCTGAATCTAAAACTGCAAGATGAACTCAGCAAAGCTCGTAAGGAAGTGGATAAAATTATCAAACGTGCTCACGAGTTAGTAGAGCAGGTGAAGAATCAAACCATTACCCGTCCTAAAAAAGTTGAAGAAGTAAACTTTGAATTAAAACAACAACTCTCCAAGTTTTCACCTAAAGCTCAGCCTGTCATTGATGAAACCCCAAGAGGGGAGTTAGACATAAACCAGTTAGAAGTAGGCGATACAGTTTACTCCTATGTCCTTAAAAAGGATGTTCTGGTTTCGGCTATCGATTTAAAGAAGAAAGAAGTGACAGTTGCCAAGGGGCCAATAAAAATCAAAGTTCCTATTTCAACTCTTCGACAGTCTCAACATAGACCTATTAAACGTGTGCAAGTCTCTTTTGAGAAAAATCATAATCCACAATTTGAACTGGATGTTCGCGGTATGAGACTTTCAGAGTTTCAGGCCAAGATTGAACTTGCACTAGGAGATCTTTTAACAGGGGATATCCCTTTCTTGAATGTTATTCACGGTCATGGAGATGGAGTATTAAAAAATTGGCTTCGTGATTATATTAAAAAATCTAAAGACTTTGTCGGGGGTTCCCCTGATAACGGCAATGATGGTGAGACAAGAATTACTTTGAAATAAAAAGGGGAGCGATGCTCCCCTTTTAGTTTTAATCAATAAGTTTACCAATTCTCCATGGTCTGAATTTCCACGTTTCTTGCTCATCTTCACTACCTGGCCATGGAACCGAAAGTGAGAACCAAATAAGGATAGCTTTCCCTTTAATATGACCAAAAGGAACTGTTCCCCAACGGCGTGAATCCGCTGAGAAGTCACGGTTATCCCCCATGACAAAATACTGATCCTTCGGAACAGTAATTTTATAAAAGTTAGCAAAATAATCGTTACCCTTATCTACTTGAGTGATGTGTTTTGCATCTCCAGTTTGAGTTTCTAAAAACTCAAACTCATAAGACTTATAACGTTCATCCATATCCTCCATGATTTTCTTTCCATCAATGGTGGTCGTCGTAATAGGCTCATTATTAACGTAAACAACTTTATCAATCACTTCTACTGTATCACCAGGAAGACCGATGACACGCTTAATGTAGTTAAGATTTGGATCTTTAGGATATTTAAAAACAATCACATCACCGCGCTTAGGAGCTTCAGGTCCAGTGAGATAAATAGGATCAGAGAACCAATCAGAGAATGGAACTTTGAAACCATAGGCAAATTTATTTACCAAAATAAAATCACCAATAAGTAGAGTAGGTATCATTGATCCTGAAGGGATTTTGAATGGTTCAAAAAGTACTGATCGAAAGGCCAGAACCGATAAAATGATAACGATAAAGGACTTTGCTTCCTTAATGATTTTCTTCTTTCTATCAACAGGTGCGGTAGGACCAGTCTCTGCCCCTACGGATTGAGTTTGCTCAGCATCTCTCATTTGTTCATCCATCATTCGGATCCTTTAATTTACTGGGATATATTTGAGAATAGTAGTACTCAATTATGTTCTTTGCAAGAAATGGTGATTTTACGTACCACTTCTTCTGATTAACAATCATGATCCCAATGGAGATACCTCTGTCATCAGAATCTCTTTTCTTCGCGTAACTGACAAACCAATCTCTTTTACCGAATGGTTCTCCACCGGTTATACTTCCCGTCTTTCCACCAATTTCAATATCTCTTAAGAGCTTTTTATGTTTTCTAAATGCTGAGCGTGCTGTTCCTGAGGTCACAGTTGATTCAAACAGCTCTCCTAAAGCTTTAGCCGTAGTCTGTGTGATCACCTGTTCCTCTCCTCTTAGCGGAGGATAAATTTTCTTTCCATCCATCCCTTCAAGAGATTTTATAAACTGTGGCCAAACAATTCTTCCTTCATTGGCAATAATAGAAGCAATGAGTGTTCCATGAACAGGACTCATGACAGTTTCTCTATTAAGCCCTGATGCCAGTTCAGCAAGATGATAAGTAGATTCAGCTAAGCCAAAGCTAGAAGGTTCCAGATCAATCCCAGAAATGATCTCTTTATTGAATCCGAATTTTTCGGCCATCTTCTTTAGTCCTGCAGGAGTGAGATTATCAACCGCACTTCTACCAAAGATAACATTATTAGATGTGGCGAAAGCTTTCTTAAAATTTATTTTTCTAGTCCATCTACGCCTTTGACTTGGCTCTCTTAGTTGATAGCGATAAAGCGTCGTAGACTTTCCTGTATAGTGATACTCAGTATCACTTTTAACATGTGTATTTTCTAAAAGATCAGCAGCAGTAATAACTTTGATAATGCTGGCAGCAGGATGAGTTGTTGAGAATGTAATATCTCGTCCAAATTTTTTAGTAACCCTTGCGTAATCTACAGCTGCCAACAATTCACCTGTCTCATTGTCCATAACCACAACTGAAGTGTAGTCAGGGTGATACATCCGAAGTTGTCTTTGAATAAAGGCTTCCAGATCTGCATTAAATGAATATTCAATTTTGTATTTAGAATTATCGTAATCTAATTGTTCATCCCAGTTTTTGTGAGAGGAAATAATCTTGGTCCAATCCTCATAAGTGAATTCAGGTTCTTTATTTTGAAAGAGGGTATTATCCTTAGTGAAGATAAGATTTGACCAGGCCGGCAGGGCTGCAAGAATGATGAGTAATGCTAGAAGCAGCATTTTAAAATGGGTGGTTCTAAAAAACATAAAAGAATTATGCCTTAAAATTCTTCCCTATGACAAAAAATTCTTTACTGACGCTTCTGGTAGACTTTGGTTTTAGAAAATGAAATTCTCCGAAGAGATTTCTCTGTTGTTTTAAAAACACCTGAGCATCATGCGAGTCAAAAACTTTAATAACAAAGTTTCCACCCTCTCGCAAAAAGCGAGGGAGAACGCCAAAAACAGACTCAACTAAATCAAGGCTTCGAGCTTGATCAACTGCCTTAATTCCCGTAGTGGAAGGGGCCATATCAGAGAGAACCACATCAAATTTATCTTCTACATCCAGTTGCGATAAATCTGTGATGTCGAAAATACTTTTTTGATACACTCTCACATTCTTTAAGTGAGCGAGTTTCTTATTCACTTCTTGAATATCAATGCCCACGACTAATCCGTTATCTCCGATAACTCTACTGGTATATTGAATCCAGGAACCAGGATAATAACCAAAGTCGACCACTTTCATTCCAGGTTTAAGAACTTTGTACTTCTGATCGATTTCTTCGAGCTTATAAATGGAACGAGCAAGAAAGTTTTCTTGTTTAGCTTTCTCGTAATAATGATCTTTTACTTTAAAATTACCCATAACCTTTCTTAGCAGGCTTTATAGACTTAGGCCATTTTGCTATGCTGTGGCCTATGAAAAAAAATGAAAAAGCCCTCGAAGTTTATCGTCGTTTAAAAGAACTCTATCCGGATGCGCATTGTGAACTTATACACTCTAATCCCTTTGAATTATTAGTAGCTACAATTCTCTCGGCTCAATGTACTGATGCTCGAGTCAATATGGTCACACCCACTCTTTTTAAGAAGTATCCAACTCCTCAAAAGATGGCCAAGGCTTCAGTGGAAGAGATCAGTGAAGTTATTAAATCTATTAACTTTTTTAACAATAAAGCTAAGTCACTTAAAAATTGTGCAACTAGTTTAGTGTCTGATTTTAATGGGACAGTTCCTAGAACAGTGGAAGAGCTTTGTACGCTGGCCGGCGTAGGAAGAAAAACAGCAAACGTTGTTTTAGGTAATGCTTTTAACATTAACACCGGTATTGTGGTTGATACTCACGTCAAAAGAACCACAAACCTTCTGGGCCTTACCAAGCAAACAGATCCAGAAAAAATTGAAAAAGACCTCATGAAGCTTTTTCCCAATGAAGTTTGGACAGAGATTTCCCATTTATTAATTTTTCTTGGCCGTCGTATGTGTATTGCTCGTCGCCCTCAGTGCGATTTATGTGTGTTGAAAGATATTTGTCCAGCTAGTAAAAATGCTTTGAAAGCTGCGGGAAAAGCTCGGAGTGGCACCAAATAAGAGGACCTTCAAAATAGGGAGTAAACTTTTCAACCTTCTTACCCTGGCAATAAAATTCAATACCGGCCCTTTTACACAGCAAGGTTCCAGCAGCAATATCCCAGATGTTTTTAGGACGCAGACTAACGACAAAATCAGTCTCTCCCTCTGCTAACCTTGCTAACTTAAAAGCGATGCTTCCCATGGCACTCATTTTAAAGTTTTCAAAGCTCTCTTGATAAAGGCCCTGGGCCCATTCAGAGCGAGAAGCCTCACCATAAAATAGTGGTTTTTCCACAAAATTTCTGGGAGAGATATCTGAGTAGATTTTCTTCCTTAGAGGATTATAGATCCAACCTTCACCCATAAGATGTTCATCACTAAGTGTTGCCACCGAAACTACCCACTCGTCTCTACCAGCTATAAACTCCTTGGTACCGTCTAAAGGGTCAACCACCATCAAAGGGAACTTCCAAACCCCAATATTCTCTTCTGAATAAAAGTGAAAGTTATGTTCTTGGGCAATTTCTTCTAAGCAGGAAGAGATCGCTAGATCTAAATCAGTGACCGGAGAGCCATCTACCTTGGTATAGGTCTGGGCATTTTGCAGTTGCTCCCCGATCACTCGATCAAGCTTTGACAAGGAGGCAAGCATAATTTTATCTAAATTTTTCATTAAGTTTTTTGGGTTATCCACAAAAATCCTTGAGTTATCCACAATCACTGTACCGTTTATTTTTTGCTATAGACAAGAGAAAAGACCAGTA
>DATGND010000231.1:0-7289 GCA_035306925.1 Bacteriovoracaceae bacterium
GATCTGTTAGTTGATTAGGGGAAAAAATTGCCACTTTTTAAAGGCACCTCCAATAATATGAATTTACAGGAGGGGTGAAAGTTATGGACAATAGGCTTATTACTAAGGAGTCTTGAAAATGTTTTCTTTTTTTAAGGGGAATCCCCAAGTAAAAAGCTCAGCTAAGATCATTGCTCTTATGAACCAGAAAGGTGGAGTGGGGAAGACGACAATAGCCTTTAACCTGGCCCATTCTTTTGCTCAGGATAAAAGGGTTCTCTGTATAGATATGGACCCGCAGGCAAACTTTACTTCTTTATTCCAGGAGGAATCTGCTGAAAAAAATATTTATCACCTCCTTATTAACTCTCTGAAAGAGTTAAGACCCCTTCATACTCCTTACATGCTGGAAGATGTGTTGCAAAAAGTAAGTGATAAGATTGATCTCATTCCTTCCGGGCAAGAGCTTTCTGGCTTTGAACTCACTGTGGCAGGGATTAATGCTCCAAGACAGTTGGTTTTAAAGCGCTTTATTGAAAAGCATGATCTGGCCTCTAAGTATGATGTGATCATTATTGACGGGCCACCAACTCTGGGTCTTTTAGTGGTCAATATCATGTGTGCCTGTGATGGGGTGCTTTTCCCATTTGTTCCGGATCGTTTTTCTGAGCAAGGACTCGTTAATATGCAAAATGTATTGTCTGACATTGAAGATATGCAGATTTGCCCGGTCCCAAAAAACTTAGGCTATATCCCTAACCTCTATGATTCCAGACGAAAACAGGCCGGCATGGACATGGAGAAAATTAAAGATACTTTTAAGTCCGGCATTGTTCACAGTGCTTTTTATAATAAGGTACAGTTTGGAAGATCTCTTGCTCAAAAAAAATCTGTTTACGATTACAAGGGCAAAGAATTTATCGAGCTCCAAAAACAATTTAGTCTACTAGCGGATTCTATTGAAAAGGAACTTAGTTCATGAAACAAAAAAATCCATTATACCTAGTTAAAGGAAAAACAGTTCATCCCACAAAAAGTCTTTGGGAATATGTGGTCATTAAATTTAATTTAAGGCCAATCCTTAATATCCTAAATCAGATTTTTCAATTTATTTTGGAGCAGGTAAAAGATTATCCGAGCTTTGTCACAGCTAAGAACTTTGTTGATCAGTTTATCAATCGCTTACACCAATTAAAAGAGCGGTTTTCCTAAGGAGCTCTTCTGCGTGGAGCAGATGAACGGGTTTGAATCATATCGCTTGTCTCATTAAAATAAGTTGATTCCAAGTCTAGATCATTCGAAGAATTTAAAGTCGATTCACTGGAGCGAGGATTTGTTGCTTGAAACTCAGCTTGGGAAACTTCTTCCAAAAAACGTAACTCATTTTGTAGAATAATCCCTTCTTCGAGAGTAGAAGTTGCCGCCGCAAAAAAGGGTAGGCAGAACAGCAAAAAAGTGAGACTTTTCATTCTAAATTCTCCTTAAATTTAGGCTACCTATTATTTTGTTAAAATAAAAGGCTTTTGAAAGCATGAATGATTTTTTGCTATCGAGTTATGATTATCATTTGCCAGAAGAGTTGATTGCTTCAAGGCCTGTTCCGGATCGTCATTCTTCTAAGCTTCTTGTTTTTGATGAAGCCACTGGCAGCATTACTCATTCAACTTACGCTAAAATAGGGGATTTTCTCCCAAAGAATTCAACCATCGTTTTTAATCGTTCAAAAGTTTTTCCCTGCCGTCTTTTGGGTAACAAATCCTCCGGAGGTCAGGCCGAGGTTTTTATTCTTTCACTGAACCAAGAAAGAAACCTCTATCCGGCCATGATTAAAGCTTCTGGTAAAAGAAAAGTTGGTGATCAGTTTCATTTTGAAGGTCTCTCAATTACCTTAGAAGAAATAACGACTAAACATTTTTTAGTATCGGTAAGTTTATCTCATCAGAATTTTCTCAATTTTCTTGAAGCAAATGGGAAGATTCCTATTCCTCCTTATATACGAGGCGGGGAATCTGATGAGGAAGATCGGAAAACTTATCAAACTGTTTTTGCCAAAGAAGTTGGTTCTGTGGCCGTACCAACAGCAGGATTACATTTTTCCGAAGAACTTTTAGAGGAATTAAAGAAAAATCATCGAATCGCCACCATAACTCTTCATGTGGGGGCGGGAACTTTCGCTCCTGTGAAGTCAGAAAACATCACAGAACACATAATGCACGAAGAGTTCTTTTCTATTGATGAAGTTAACCTTAGTATAATCAACGATTCAAAATTCACAGTAGCAGTTGGAACGACCTCTCTTAGAACGTTGGAGAGTTGTTTTCAGAATGGGAAGGTTCAATGCACACCCAATAAGTGGGAAGGCACAAGTATTTTTCTCTATCCTGGACGTCCTATACATTCCATCGATGCTCTGGTAACAAATTTTCACTTACCAAAATCATCTCTTATTATGTTGGTAAGCGCTTTAATTGGGAGGGAGAAGACCTTGGAACTTTATCGAGTTGCTATCGCGAATAACTATCGTTTTTATTCCTACGGTGATGGAATGCTGATTTTGAGAGACCCTTCTAAGAAAAACAAGAACACTGATTTAGATCATATTTGATTTATCCCCAAAACTTTACTATTTTGACAAATACATTGAGGAGTATCCATGAAAGTTTTGTTGTTATTGCTATTTTCAACATCTAGTTTTGCTTCTCCATTTGTTCAATCAATAGCACGTCAGGAAATTGTGGCCCACGGTAAGATGGCCTACATGAACCGCTGCTCTGGTTGTCATGGTGAGAAAGGTGATGGTCTAGGACCTGCCGCTAAGTTTTTAGATCCGCGGCCTCGCGATTTTACTTCGGGAATTTATAAATTCCGATCTTCTCCACTGGGAACACTTCCTAGTGATCAGGATCTGATGATGACTATTTCCCGTGGTATTCCAAATTCAAGTATGCCGAGTTTTGCAGATGTTCCTGAACAGGAACGTTTTGCGATTGTTGAATACATTAAAACTTTTTCTCCTGCATGGAATGATCCTGCCAATTTCGCAGCTCCTGTTATAGGTGCTCCGTTTCCAGAGGAAGATTTCCAAGATTTCAAAAAATTCATTGCGAGAGCAGAAAAAGGGAAAGAGCTTTTTGTTGAGTCCTGTGTACTTTGTCACGGTAATAACGGCTATGGTGATGGTGAAGGTGCAGTAGATCTTGTTGATGATTGGGATCAGCCGATTAAACCAGCAAACCTCACTAAGCTTTCTATTAAATCTGGTAAGTCTGTAAAAGATATTTATCGCATTCTTTTAACAGGAGTTAATGGTACTCCAATGTCTTCATACAAGGATATCTATTCTGATGATGCTCTTTGGGATTTGGCGGCTTGGGTTCTTTATCTTCGTGGTTTAGAGAACGGAGTTTATGATAAAAATAATCCTCCAATTGCGCCAATTGCAGATCCACAATTAATCTCTTCTCAAGATGAAGTTAAATAGGGTGACTTATGAGTACTACTACAACTGATACAAAAAATACTCTCGTTCCATATGGTCTTGTTAAAGCTCATATGTTTATGAGTTTCTTTGTAATCCTACTCGTGGTTTTAGCGGGATTGGGTTATTCAATGCAATTTATTGACCTTTATCCTTTGAAGGATATTGAGTTTTTCTCTCCGGGCCGAGTAAGAATGGTTCACACCCAAGCGGTTGCTTATGGGTGGTTAGCAAACATCTTCTTTGCCATTGTTCTTTATATGATTCCAAAACTTACTAACAAGCCGATTCTTTCGGAGAAACTTGGTTGGTTTGTTTTCTTTGGTTATAACACTCTCATTGTTTTAACAGTTGTTCTTATCCTTGCTGGATATGGACAAGCTCAAGAGTGGGGGGAGACTCCTGTTTTCCTGGATCCATTTATCGCCCTGATGGTGGTTCTTTATGTGGTTAACGTTGTTACTTCTATCTGGAGAGGAAGACATGAGCCATATTACGTTACTATTTGGTACGTTCTAGCAGCTCTAATCTGGACTCCGCTTGTGTTTGTGATGGGTAACTTCCTTCCTGAGTTTTTCTTTGCAGGAACTGGTGGTGCTACAATTTCCTCAATGTATATTCACGACCTAGTGGGACTATTTGTTACTCCAATTGGAACAGGTATGATTTACTACCTTCTTCCTGTTCTTATGAGAAAACCTCTTTTCTCTCACTCTCTTTCTCTTATTGGATTCTGGGGACTAGCTTTCTTCTATCCAATGAACTCGGTTCACCACTACCTTTACTCTCCAATTCCAATGTGGGCACAGTATGCATCGATCATTGCTTCGGTAGGTGTACACGTTGTGGTTTATACGGTGGTATTTAACGTTATTGCTACTATGGCAAGTGATTGGAAGAAAATGACTTCCAACGTATCTCTACAGTTCTTCTTAGTAGGAGCTCTTTCTTATCTAGTAACTTGTATTCAGTGTGCTGTTCAAGTGACTCTTACTTTCCAAGAGATCATTCACTTTACTGACTGGGTTGTTGGTCACTCACACTTAGTTCTTTTTGGTACATTTAGTTTCTGGGCATTTGCTTGGATCTACTACCTGTTCCCAAGACTACTTAATACACCAATCTACTCACAAGCTCTTACTCGTTGGCACTTCTGGCTTTCACTAATCGGAATCGTTGTGATGGACATCGACCTTCTTGCAGCTGGACTTGTTCAAGGTTTCATGTGGAAGTCGCTAGCACCATTCATTGATTCAGTTGTTGCTTCTAAACCTTTCTGGTGGGTGAGAACCCTTTCAGGAGTGACGATCTTTGCAGGAACAGTTTGTTTCTTCATCAACATGCTTATGACTTGGAGACAATCAAGAGTTCCAGCTGGTTCAAGTGTATTAGCTGATATCGTAGATACAGATTTGGCAAAGGGTTAATTTTATGAATCGTTTAGAACGCTTTTCAACAATATTTTTAATAGCTGGTTTCTGTTTTTTCATCACAGCTTTACTAGCGCTAGGTATCGCTCCTGCTCTTATGACTTCTGCCATTCCAGAGGATGGGGGAATGCCTAAGGAAATTCCAGCGGAATTCCAAGTGTATTACAAGGATCTTAATGAGTATCACGAAGCTCTTTTCTTAGGACGTGATATCTATATTAAAGAAGCTTGTTGGCACTGCCACTCACAGTATGTTCGTCCTGTGGGTGGAGAATCCATGTACTATGGAGCAGTTTCAACACCAGGAGAGTACGAGAACCTACTTAACCGTCCACAACTTTTTGGTACACGTCGTGTAGGGCCGGATTTAACTCGTGAAGCTGGTAAGAGAACGAATGATTGGCAATTTGCCCATCTTTACGATCCAAGATCAACAACTCCTAACTCTGTAATGCCTGGTTATACTTGGTATTTTGACGAATCAACAAACCCTCCAACGCCTAAGAAAGAAGCCGTTGCTCTTGTAGCTTATCTTCAGCAACTAGGTAGTTGGGTTAAGGATGGTAAGAGAACTGTACATGATCTTAATGAGATCACTCTTCCTCCTGCTCAGGAGTAATTATGTCAAAAGATCTTGATAAAAAATTTTTCAAAGTACCGTTGTTGATTGCAACAGCGGTATTTTCCATCTCTATGATTTTTCTTTGGGTAGTCCATTACTCAGAGATGAATAAGGCCATTATTATCATTGGTGGCGGTTACGCCGTAATGTGCTTTGCTTTTCTAATCTTTCAAATTGCTGCTTTCGTAAGAGCTCACGTTGTCTATGATGAGGACATTGAAGGCATTAAGATGAAAGTTTTTGAGGTTGAGAAAGATGAATTTAAAAAAGCTCTCTAATTACTTTAGAAATGGTTCTTTTTGCTTTTACTGTAATGTTGATTCAGAAGAGCTGAAAGTATTTCTTATCATAGTCATTGGAGGACTTTTCTTTGCATCTGTCTGTGTAGCCTTAGGAGCTTTGTTCAAAGGCTATTTCAAAAATATTGAGAGCATTGATATTAAAGGGAAAGTATTAGAAATAGAGGGGGACGATAATGGAAGATAATAATAAAAAACTAGATGAAAGAGACTTTCATCACGGGGAAGGGCATTCCATTCCAATTATTTTAAGATTAGCATGGGCGACATTCTTTGTTGTAGCGATTACTTATCTATCAAAGTTTATGTGGCCAAATTTGATGATGTGGTTAAATAAATGATTTCGATTGAAGAACCTAAAAGAGAATTTACAGAGGAAGAATCTAGACAGTTACGCTTTAAGTTCATAACACTGCTCTATACTCTTCTCATCGTTTACCTTACGTTACATCAGTTTTTGATCCCTTTGGTTAATAACTTGTTTAAGGGGCGATTTTTTGCTGCTGATATTCACTGGTTCTTCATTGTTCATTTTTATGGATATCATCAGTTGAAAAAAACGAAGGAGATGAGCCAAGGCTTTTACTCTTTCTTATGGCTGGTAACAATCCTTCAAACATCATTTGGTTTCTTTACCCTGGGTAAGTGGGGACTTTTTAGTCTCGGCATTACTCAGGTTTCAACCATTCTTTTTCTTTATTTTGTTTGGCCATTTGTCGGTAGCGATCGAAATTTTAAAACTATTGCATTTCATGCACTAATGGCCGTTCTGATTTTTGCAGGATTAAAATCGATTGAGGTGCACTCAACTGAAACCAAGAGAGTAACTGAGAGAAGAGTTGTTCTCCATCAAGAAGATTTTGCGATCTCTTTTCCTGGAAAATTCCAATCAGAAAGCCAGGCTTCTGTTTGGGAACTTGGGAACCAGGTCTTTGAGTTTGCAAACGGTTTTAAAATTGTTAATGATAGAGATGCTATAATTGATACTCGTCTCTATGAACTAAAGATCAAATCAGATAGAGTAAGGTGGAAGTATCAAAGGCTTGCCCAATTAAAGCCTGGTGAGGTTTGGGACCTTCCTCTAGATAAAGATTCAATCTACTTAGTCAAATCTCCTGAGAGAAAAGACTTGAAGGTTTTACTGCTCATCCCTGAGGGATTCAAATTTCCTTTAGGAGAGGGACAGCTAAGCGTTGGGTTTAACTCGATAGAATGGAGATCAAGAGCTAATGAATGAATTTATGGATCACTCGACCTTTGAAACGCTCATCCACTTACTGGAATTAAGTGTGGTGATAGGGATCGGGGTTATCGTTTATATTACCAGAAAGTATTCCGGTAAAGTAAACCGTGAGATGGAAAAAAAATTAGAAGATGAACTACAAGATTTATCCGAAGACCAATCTTAGAACATCAGTTCCTATCAACATTGAAGTGGAAGGAAAAAATCCACGGGTTGATGTTGAAGGGATTGGACGGAT
>DATGND010000232.1:0-2225 GCA_035306925.1 Bacteriovoracaceae bacterium
AGACCTGCCCAGGATGCCAAAATCAAGCTGGATGGTTTTGAAATCGAAGTTCCCTCCAATAGAGTGACTGATCTTATTCCTGGAGTTGTCATTGATCTTAATAAGGCAAACCCTGGACAAGAAATTAATATTGAAATCAAAGAAGACGTTCAAAAGATCGGGGGAAAGATTGGGGGATTAGTTAGCTCCCTCAACAACATTTTAAAATTTATTAAAGAGCAAAATACACTAAACGAATCTTCTGATACCTCACAAACACTAGGGGGAGATCTCACCCTCACTCAAATTGAGTCCAGAATTCGTACTGCTATCTTTACTCCTATTATGACCAATGCTGGCCCCATGAGAATGGGAGACTTAGGAGTTACCTTCCAAAGAGATGGTTTACTGAGTTTTGATCAGGCGAAATTTGAAAACGCTCTGGCAAAAGACTACAAGTCTGTCTCTCAGGCCCTTACTGGTACCTATGATAAAAAGACCGGAAAAACAGATGGCTTCATTGATCTTCTAGATACCACAGTAAGAGATCTACTCACCCCACCAAGTGGTGCCTTAGTCACAAGAAGGGCCGGCCTTGATAGCCAAATTAACCAAATTGATCGACAAATTTCTAACCGTCACCGCGTGATTGCTCAAAAAGAGGAAATTCTTAAGGCCAAGTTCGCTCGGCTTGAAGAAACCATGTCAAAGATTCGTGCCCAAGGGTCAGGACTTGCCGGTCTGGCCAGTGCTATGAATCCTGTACAACAATTAGGATAGATATCAGGAGGATATAAATGAGCTATGGATTAGGTGCCTATAAAAAAACTTCGGTAGAAACTGCCAGTAAAGAGCAGATTCTCCTTATGCTTTATCAAGCGGCTATTAAACATTGTAAAAAGAGTATTGAAGCTATCGATCAAAAAGATCTCGCAAAAAAAGGTGAGCATATCGGAAAGCTTCAAGACATTATTGTTGAATTATCAAACTCTCTGGACTTTGAAGTTGGCGGAGATATCGCTAAAGAACTGGCCTCACTTTATGACTACATTCTTTATGCAACTACGCAAGCCAATATCAAATTAGATAACTCTCACCTTCATAGCTGTCTTAAAGTACTCAACACTCTGTACGAAGGATGGACTGAAGCTGTGAAGAGTATCAAAAACCAAACCCAGAGCGCTTAATGAATAAATTTATTGAATTACTGCAAGAGTATCTTATTAAGGCAATTGAGCTGACTGAAACCATGATCAACAGTGATTTTTCAGACACTGAAACTATTGCCCTCATGACTCAAAATCGCGAGCGGTTAATGCATATCATTGACCAGATCGCCTCCTATATCGTCTGGGACGAAGTTAGTAATGAAGACAAGACTCATCTTAACAAGCAGATTGATTATATTAAAAAGCTTGATGAGAAACTTTTAACCAGCCTTCAAACATATAAGCAGGAAGTGCAGGCAGACATTAAAAAAACCTATAAGGCGAAAGAAAATATTAAGGGCTATAACCTAAATGATTTGAAATGAAAAAAATTCTTATCACTCAAACGGATTCAAGCTACTTTCTTAATGAAACTCTTTCCCTCCTGGAAAGGCATGCTCTTAGTTTAAGAAATTCAGAAGTCACTATCTTCTGTCAGCAAGATGCTGTTGAGAAACTAACTCATTTCGGACTTCCTAAATCCAAACTCGTTTCTGATATCAACCTAATTGCGGATGAAGAATTTGATCTTTGGTTCAATTTAAGCATTAGTAATTTCGATAAAAACTTACTCGAACTGATCAATTCTCCTCTTAAAAAAGGGCCATTCCTTAGTACTGACGATTGGTCACACTTTCTATTAACCATTAAAGAAAAATCTCTTTATCTTAACCTCCATCTTCAAGATATCTATGCAGGAGTTTTAGGACTCCCTCGCATGCTAATAAATAAAGGCCATCAGAAAACAAAGAGAATTATCTTCGGGCACTTTCAACCGCAGATGATGTGTTTTCAAGAGCTGACAAACTTAACAACTAACTTAAAGAAATCCTATCCTCTTATCGAGTTTCAGACGATTGATGAAGTTGATTATTTGGAATCTCATCAAGATAGTCTCTATTTTGGCCCGGCTACATTAGAAGCCATCAAACTAAGTGAATCAGGGGCTAAGTGTATTTTTGTAGGTCGCTATTTTACTGGCATGAACCTCATTCCTTACCAGGAAGAATGCCTCTACATAACGACTCACGGTGAAAG
>DATGND010000233.1:0-2177 GCA_035306925.1 Bacteriovoracaceae bacterium
TCACGTGATTCGTGGGGAAGACCATCTGAACAATACTGTTAGACAACTTATGCTTTATGAGGCCCTCGGGGCCAAGGCTCCTGAGTTTGCTCACGTATCATTATTGATAGGACATGATCGTCAAAAACTTTCTAAGCGCCATGGAGCAACTTCGGTGCACCTTTATCGCGAGGAGCACTATCTTCCTGAGGCCATGAATAATTATCTCACTCTTCTTGGTTGGTCTCATCCAGAAGAAAAAGATATTTTTGCCAAGGAAGAGATTCAGGATATTTTTGATCTGGATAGATTCTCCGCTAGTTCTGCAATGTATGACCTGGAAAAGTTTAAATGGGTGAACGGTCAGCATATTAAGAAGATGGATAACGAAAAATTAATTAAGCTTGTTGAAGAGTTACCAGGCACTGAATTCTTTAAAGCTCAAACGTTAGAGTGGAAGAATGCGGCCCTTGATCGCTATAAACAAGACGTCCATTTCGTTACAGATATTCCAAAACTCATTGAGGAGCAGATTCTTTCAACTAAAATTGAAATGACTGATGCTCTTAAAGAAATTCTTTCATGGGAGACCACTCCTAAAATCATCGACTATATTTCAAGTCAGGTCGAAAACTATTCATCTTCTTTTATTTCTGAGGGAGATTTGAATAATTGGATGGATCATGTGAAAAAGGAATTAGGAATTAAAGGAAAACCTTTATTCCAGGGAGTGAGGGCAACTCTGACTGGTCATGACCACGGGCCGGATTTAAAAGTGCTCATTCCTTTAACTCCAGTGAAAGTAATTAAAGAACGTATTAAAGGTTTGAAATAAAATGCAGGATTTTAAGATCTACAATAATCTCACTCGAAAAAAAGAAGTTTTTAAAACTGTTGAACCAGGTAAGGTAAAGTTTTATTCTTGCGGGCCTACTACTTATGACTTCCTTCATATCGGAAATGCCAGAGCTCTTGTTGTGGGAGACTTATTCAACAGAGTACTTTCTGCTTTTGGTTATGATGTAACGTTTGTTCGAAACTACACAGACGTTGACGATAAAATTATTGAACGAGCTAACAAAGAGGGAAGAGGTGCCATTGAGCATGCGGCGCTCTTCGTAGAAGAATGCCGAAAAGATATGGAGTCTTTAGGAATGAAGCCAGCGACTCACACACCTAAGGTGAGTGAGACGATGCCGGAGATCATTCAGATGATTGAAGATATTATTAAAAACGGCATGGGCTATGTGGTAGATGGGGAAGTTTTCTTTGAAGTTCCTAAGTTTCCTTCCTATGGAAAATTATCTAAGAAAGATCTGGATTCGCTTCAACATGGAGTACGTGTAGAAGTTGATTCTAAAAAAAGAAATCCGGCAGACTTCGTTCTCTGGAAACCTGCCAAAGAGGGGGAGCCTGCTTGGGACTCACCTTGGGGTAAAGGACGTCCAGGCTGGCATATTGAGTGTTCGGCCATGGCAAAAAAGTTTTTAGGTCCAACTCTTGATCTTCACCATGGTGGTGTAGATCTTATGTTTCCTCACCACGAAAATGAAATTGCTCAGTCAGAGGCAGCTAACGGTTGTCCATTCTGTAATACCTGGGCCCACAATGAGTTTTTAAACTTCGGTTCTGAGAAGATGAGTAAGTCTCTTGGAAACGTGGTTAAGATTCGTGACTTTGTTAATAAATATGGCGGACAAGTTCTTCGTCACATTCTTCTTTCGGTGCACTACCGTGCTCGCTTAGAGTGGAGTGATGAAGTTATTAATCGTGCTATAGAAGAAATTAAACGTATTCATGAATTTGTTATTGAGGCGAGAAGTTGGAAAATTGATAAGAGTGGAGAAGAAGATCCTGAGATCACAAAGCTCTTTGATAAGTTAAAGTATGAACTTCGAAATGATTTTAACTCCGCCGGGGCCATGGGCCATTTCTTTTCAATGATTCGTTATGCGAAGGCAAATAAAGAAAAGATTTCAGGAGCTGCTTATAAGCAAGTGCTTGCAGTCATAGATTTCGTAGCAGATGCTCTCGGACTTGTTGCGAATGATCCACGAGGTGTACTTGATAAGCTCACAGAGCTTAGTAAAGGTGATGTTGATGTGGATACTGAATGGGTAGAAAAACTTATTCAGGAGCGAAAAGAAGCTAAAAGTACAAAAAACTGGGCGCGAGCTGATGAAATTAGAAAAGAGCTT
>DATGND010000234.1:0-3208 GCA_035306925.1 Bacteriovoracaceae bacterium
GTACTGAGCAGGCACGAGATCAGACTCACGGTTTTACTATTGATACTTATAACGTCCACGGAAGTTGGGAACCAGGTAAAACTGCGACACTAACATTTGTGGCCGATCGTCCAGGTGTATTTCCGTTCTACTGTACAGAGTTCTGTTCGGCCCTTCACTTAGAAATGCAAGGTTACTTGCTGGTTAAACCAAGAAGTGAAGCAAGTATCACAGAAACAGATGAACTTAAGAAAATGCGCAATAACCCTAAGATGAAGAGTTTCTTCAACTATATAAAAGGTGAGTAACATGAAAACAAGATATATCGCGTTCATGGCCTTAGTCGGTTTAGTTGGTTCAGTTCAAGCTGATAGCAACTTAACCAAAAAAATAATGGAAATTGCCAAGGAGAGAAAGCTCAAGCCTGATGATGTTCTCGCTGCCGCTCAGACCTTCACTCCTGCAGGTAAGGAAGATGAATTCTTATGTATGAACTCCGGTGGACAAGCCGCTTCGGCGATTCTTTATGGTGTTCCTTCCATGAGAATTTATAAGTATGTACCAACAGCATCTCATGATCCTGCTTCAGGTTACATGCACGATCTGCAAACAAGGCAGATGCTTCGAAAGGGGCGTATGATTGACTCCCAGGAACTTACTTGGGGAGATACTCACCATCCAGCTTTCTCAGAAACAGATGGTAAGTATGATGGTCGCTATGCTTTTTTAAATGATAAAGCGAACCCTCGAATCTTTGTGATTGATTTAAAAGATTTTGAAACTAAGCAGGTCATTCATAACCCTATCTTTATGTCTGCCCACGGCGGTGCCTTTGCTACACCTAATACAGAATATATTGTTGAAGGTGCTCAGTATGCGGCACCTATTGATCGTAGTTACGTTCCTCTAGATCAGGAAAACTACAATAATCATTATCGCGGTGGGATTACTTTCCATAAGTTTGATAATGAGAAAGGAAGAATTGATCCTAAAAAATCTTTCACGATTATCGCGCCTCCTTATTCACAAGACTTGAGTGACGCCGGTAAAGGGGAGAGTTACGGATACAGTTTCACTAACTCTTTCTGTTCTGAGCGCTATATCGGTACAGGACCAGATGGAAAACAGCCTCCATTTGAAGCAGGTTGTTCTTCCCGTGATACCGACTTCATGCATGTGGTTCACTGGAAAAAAGCGGAAGAACTCTTCAAGCAAGGTAAATATAAAATGGTCAATGGCCATGCGGTCATTCCGATGGATGTAGCTGCCAAGGAAGGAATTCTCTTCCTTATTCCTGAGCCTAAATCTCCTCACGGAAATGATATTTCTCCAGATGGTAGATATATTATCGTGGCAGGAAAACTTGATACTCATGCTTCCGTCTATGACTTTAGAAAGATTAAAAAGCTCGTAGAAGAAAAAGACTTTGCAGGTTATGACGAATATGGAATTCCTATTCTCGATCTACAGAAATCTCTTCACGGACAAGTACAAGTAGGACTAGGGCCTCTTCACACTCAGTACGGTTCAGAGCCGGGGATAGTGTACACTTCTCTTTATCTAGACTCACAAGTAGTTAAATGGGACTACCTGAATAAAAAAGTTCTGGATAAAGTTTCTGTTCATTACAACATCGGCCACTTAGTAGCGATGCAAGGGGACTCTATCGAACCATCCGGTAAGTATCTGATCGCTCTTAATAAACTGGCCATCGATCGATTTGATCCGGTTGGACCTTTACTGCCTCAGAACCACCAGTTAATTGACATTAGTAAACCAAAGATGAAAGTTATCTATGACCTTCCTCTGCCTCTTGGTGAGCCACACTATACAGTGTGTATGGATACTAAAAAACTTAATCCGATTAAAACCTATCCTGTAGGAACTGATCCGGTACAAATGAAGCCATCTCCGGTGGCAACTTCCAAAGGTAAGGAAAAAGTCGCTCGTAAAGGAACGAAGGTAGAAGTTTTTGGAACACTTTCTACAAACGGTATCTCTCCAAGTAAAGTTGATGTGAACCAAGGTGATGAAGTAATCTTCCACTTAACAAATATTGAACAAGAAGAAGGTAAGATCATCAAGTTCACTGTTAATGGAATGGGAGCTCTGGGAGTATTCGCTCCTGGTAAAACATCAAGTGTAAGATTCGTAGCTTCTCAAAAAGGAAACTACATTTACAGTGCAGAAGATGTTTCTTCTCCTCTAGGTGATCAATACTATGGCCAGCTTAACGTTAAGTTTAACAAGTCTTTTGAAGAACGCCGTTTAGAAGCAAGAAAGCTTCAAGATGAATACGTCGCCGCTCTTTTTAAACTTCCTGCGATAGATCACAATGTAGCAACAATTGAAAAACTCCACCCTGGTGCAGTTAAGTTTGAAGAGTACGGATGTATTGGTTGTCACATTCATGGAGAAGCTGAGACAGCTCCTGACTTAACAGATGTGACTGTTCGTCGTTCAAAAGATTGGATTAAGAAGTTTGTTCTTAATCCTGAGAGTTACTATAACGATCCAGAGATTGCCAAACTCATTGAGAAATATGCTCTAGAAATGCCAAACCTAGAGGTACCTCCTGAAGATGTCGATCTGATTATCGAATACCTTGATCAGTTCAAGAGTAAAAAGAAATGAATAAAAGTTTGTTAAAGTTAAAAATTTTAGTGTTCGTTCTCTTATCATCATGGGCCCTTATGGGGGCCTGTGATGATATGCATGGAGAAGCGCGAAGTGAAGGCTGGCACCAAGAAGTCAAGACCGGCCCTCTTCAAAAGGAGATTGATAAGCTTCTTCCTCACTCGACACTAAAATTAGAAAAAGGAGTCCATCACGGTCCGATCCATATCAAAGTACCGGGTGTCACAATCGTAGGTGCTCCTGGAGCGGTAATCACCGGTGATGAAGTTGGAAGTGTGATTGTCATTGAAGCAGACAATGTCACCATCAAAGATTTAACGATTAGAGGCTCCGGACTTTCTTATACTCAAGCTGATTCAGGTATAGGTCTTAGATCTGTCAATAATACTAAGATTGTTGGTAACACTATTGAAGATTGTTTGTTTGGTATAGATGTTTTCAGTGGAGATCAAAATCTTATTGAAGGTAATTTTATCTCTTCAAAAAATCTAGAGATTGGACTTCGTGGAGATGCCATTCGTCTGTGGTCTGTTACTAACTCGAAAGTTTTAAATAATAAATGGAGCTTTGCTCGAGATGTGGTGTCCTGGTA
>DATGND010000235.1:0-5511 GCA_035306925.1 Bacteriovoracaceae bacterium
AAATGTTTATTTTCTGTTGCCATTTTTAAAGCAACCAGAACGGCAACATCGGTATCTTTAAGCGAAGGACGGGCCGATTTAAGTTCCATTATTTCAGAATTAACTAAATCAACAACGGCCTTAGCAATATGACTGTCTTCTTGATCAGGTCGCACTTTTACGCGACAACCTAAAACATTAAATTCTACTTCCTGACTCATTGGGGTCATATAAAAATAAGTTAGGGCACAACCAGAAAATTGTCCAGCAGAACCCTAATCCAATCCTATTAAAGTTTTCAAATAGAGGTTTTTATCAAAGTGGTGAAGATCCTCTACGCCCTCCCCCACACCGATGTATGTAATCGGCACTTGTAGTTCATCTACGATGGCCACAGCACTTCCGGCCTTGGCCGATCCATCACACTTAGTGAAGATTATACCAGATAAATTCAGGGCTTTGTTAAATTCTTGTGCTTGTTTTAAAGCATTTTGACCGGTAATCGCATCCAGCACTAATAGTACCTGATGAGGGGCTTCAGCATTGATTTTACTCATTACTCGCTTCGTTTTAGCAAGTTCATCCATTAAGTTTTGGTTAGTGTGAAGCCTTCCCGCCGTATCGATGAGGCAGTAATCATAATTTTCGGCATAAGCCTTGGCGACAGTATCATAGGCCACACCTGAGGGATCTGCTCCATCTTTAGCGCGAACCATATCCACTCCAGCACGTTCGCACCACACTTGAAGCTGATCAACGGCAGCGGCACGGAAAGTATCACAGGCCCCCACAATCACCTTTGCACCTTGCTTATTGAGTTTTGTAGCAAGCTTACCAATAGTGGTGGTTTTTCCGGCACCATTCACTCCCACAATCATAAAGACCTTGGTCCCTGAATTGGCCTTAAAATGAAAAAGATCTTCAGTTAGTTTTTCCTGAACTGGAGACATTTTCTTATCAAGAAAATCAAATACAAGGGTTTGGATTTCCTCAGAACTTTTCCCCTTCCCCTCACTTTCAAGTTTCTCTAAAAGGGATTGGACATAGCTTGTTGGAATATCTGCGCTATAAAGAATCTCTTCAATTTCATCCAGGTTGGCCTTCTCACCACCGAATAATTCTCCGATTTTTCCCCAAACATCCTGGCGAGATTTCTCCAACCCCTTACTTAAACGTTGGGCCCAAGTTGGACCGGCCGGAGTTTCGATTTTCTTTTCTTCGCCACTTTCCTTAGATTCTATATGGTCACTTACGACCGGCTCTTTTCTTGATTTAAGAACGAAATAAGAAACAACTCCCCCCAAGGAAGCAAGAGCTGCAATAATGATTTCCAAATTTTCCTGGATAAAAGTTTCCATTATGATTCCTTATGAATTAACTGACTCACTAATTGCCACACCATGAGAGCAGTAGCGCCCCATAACTGATAAGACTCGCTATGAGGAAATTTACTTTGAAGGTATGGCCTTCGCAGAGTATGAAATAATACAGGAAAGGTCGTTAGTCCATGACTAAGGCCCATACTCCAACGGCTTGCTTCACAGAGCTGTTCCCAAGGATAAATAAAAACATCGCTCCATTCGCCATTGCTCTTAGCGTTATTGAGAACATCACTAAAATCACCTGGAAAGTAGCACACAATGGGAACAAAAGGCTTCCCAGAACTGGTAATAACTGGCCTTAAGGCCCCTAATGGTTCAATCATTTCTGTTGAAAGGGAAGTCTCCTCTCTAAATTCTCTCAAAGCTGCTTCAAAAGGAGTTTCTCCTGTTTTTTTATGTCCACCAAAGAAGCCAACTTGCCCTTTGTGAGTAGGCATATCCAAAGAACGCATGATAAAAAAGACTTCTCTCGAAGTGCAGAGAAAGACCACTGCTCCAGACCATTCTTGGTCTGCTAGCTGAGGCTCAGGGTTCACTAAGTTTTTTAAAAGAGTTTTATCTATGCGCATCCGCTATCAATTCCAATTAATTAGTCTTATTCGTGATTTCTTTAAACAAGAAGGCTTTCTAGATGTTATCACTCCTGTTGCTGTTGAAAACCCAGGAATGGAAGTTCACATTCATCCTTTTCAATTAAAGAGTGTGCAACGCAATCAGGATGACCCTCGTTATTTACATACTTCTCCTGAATTCTGCATGAAAGAGCTTCTTTCTCGCGAAGAAGAAAAACTAGATAACATCTTCACTATTACCTATTGCTTTCGCGATGAACCTAACTCTCCTATTCATCGCTCTCAATTTCTCATGCTGGAATGGTATCGAAAACATGCTCATTATCAAAAAATAATGGAAGACACAGAGAATCTTATCCAGTTCTGTCTACAGGAGGGAGAGAAGTTAGGAATGCCGCTTCGACCTGCCATGAAAAATCAGGTCATGCAAAAAATGACAATGCAGGAGATCTTTCAAAAAGAACTAGGGATCAATATCTTAGATTATTTAGACGTACCATCCATCAAGAAACTTTTAAAAAACTATCCCGATGTGCCGGTTCCAGAAGCCGAGCTGGAATGGGATGATTACTTCTTCCTACTCTACCTTAATAAAATCGAACCTAAGATTACAAAGTACCCCATGCTCATGATTTACGAATTTCCGGCCCCCTTGAAGGCCCTTTCTACTCTCAAGCCAAGTGACCCTCGGGTATGTGAGCGCTTTGAAGTGTACATTAATGGAGTAGAGCTTTGTAACGCCTTCAATGAACTGACTGATGTCGATGAACAGATCAGACGTTTTGATGAACAAATGGGTTTAAAGAAAAAGATTTATGGCTATCAATTAACTGAGCCTCGCGAATTTTATCAAACCCTTCAACGAGGTCTTCCTCCAAGTGCAGGTATTGCACTTGGAGTAGAAAGATTATTAACAAGTTTATTTGAAGTAGAGAATCCCTTTTACGCTTAAGCCTCTTGCAGATCATTCATAAGCTTATGCATCTTAATGATGAATTCAGACTTAATGTGTTGGATCGGCATGCTCTTGGCCCACTCATAATGATATTCAGCAGAAGTGTTCTCACGAACAGTATTTCCTGAAAAGGAAGCAGGATATTTTCTGGCCACTTCACTAGAAAAAAGTGCATACCAACGATAAAGATCATCCAGACTTTTTGTCTGAAAAAACTCCATCACATCAATTCCTTTTTCTGTCAGGATTCTTTTTAACGAGTAGTGATTGAACTGCTCCAGGTTACCTTTATTAACTGTCTGATTTAAAAACTTCTGAGAAAAACTAATCACAAAATCAAGAAGAGGATCAGAAGGAGAATTCTCGATGCTTTCCAGAGTATTATAAACACTATCTAACACCAGCGCTTGATAGATACCTTCTCTTGAACCACCTTGATCAAGAGTATTCATCCAAATAGATAAATCCTCATCTCGCGCTTCAGTTCTTCTCGTGACTTCAAAAAGCTCCTGGAGAAAATTAAAATTATACTGTCTGATTCTTTCTGTCGGTAGACGATCAAACTCCGTCTCCCCTTTTTCCAGATGAGTTTCTGTACTTGTCGTTAACTTTAATTGTTCCGAAGTAGGAATGACCGGCATCTTGATAGAAGACTCTTCAACAGTCTCCTTCTTTCCTAAAAATGTTTCAGTCCATTTAGTACCAATCAAATTAGTAAGCACTCCCCTGATAGAATCCATGACACTGGCCTGGGCCCCTAGTGATAATGAAAATAAACAAACGATAGTGATCAACTTCTTTTTCACAAGACAACTCCTTGATAACAAAAGTTTAAACGAATTTGGTCAGAAGGCCCTATAAGTTTTTTTTAAGAGAACTCAGGCGATTATTGCCTGCTCCCTGTTAAGGCAAGAGCTTTGCTATACTGATAAGAATGGAGGATTTATGTGGCCATTTAAATCAAAGAAAAAATCAGAAGTAAGTGAGCTTATTACTCAGCTTACTCATCATATTGATTTAAAATTCCATGAAGTTAAGGCCCAGATTAAAGAAGTAGAACTTGCGGTGGAACAATTAGAAGTAAAACTACTGACTAAAGACTTAAAAGATAAGCAAGCCTATGGCCTCCTTCACTATAAACTGCATGAAGCCAAGAGTAAGAAGCTTGATAGTGAAATTGAGGAACTAAAGCTTGCTCTGAATCAAAAAATTAGCTCTGACCAATAATACGACCAACAAGATCGTAATCCAGTACATCAGTGATTTCCACTTTTACAATGTCCCCCGCTTTAGCGAGCCCATCATTGATGATCACTTTTCCATCAATATCTGGGGCCTGGCCAGCATGACGACCTTGAAGAAGAAGATCTGTCTCTTCGTGTGGTCCTTCAACCAATACATCAATGACTTTACCCAGATATTCTTGGTTAAGTTCACGAGCAATTTCTCTTTGAGCCTCATATAGGGTCTCGAAACGCTCATCAATAGTTTCCTGAGGAACTTTATCTTTGAGACGGACAGCAGGAGTTCCCTCTTCATCCGAATATTTGAATACTCCCAGATGGTTAAAGCGAGCGAGCTTAATACCTTCAAGAAGCTTTTGGAAATCTTCCTCTGTTTCTCCAGGAAATCCTACAATGATACTTGTTCTTAAAACAATTCCAGGAATCTTTGAGCGAAGAGTAGCAATCTTTTGAAGAATCACTTCATTAGTTACACGACGATTCATGCGGCGAAGAACACCATCAGCAAAATGCTGAACTGGCATATCAAGATACTTAGTGATCTTTTTAGATTTTGCCATGAGATCCATCACATCTTCAGTAAGATCATCTGGATAGAAATAGAACACACGAATCCACTCAATTCCTTCCACCTCTTCTAAGCGAGAAAGAAGTTCATAGATCATAGGGTTCTTATTATCAATTTTCCCCCCACCAGAAAGATCCACACCATAGTCAGAAAAGTCTTGAGAGATAAGATTTAATTCCTTAACACCTTGAGAAGCCAATTGAGTCGCCTCTGCAACTAGAGAATCTACTGTTCGAGAGCGGAGTTTTCCACGAAGAGTCGGGATAATACAGAATGTACAGTTACGGTTACAACCCTCACTGATTTTTAACCAGGCCATGTAACCTGGAGAAGTATTTAAACGTGGATCAAACTCAGTGTGAATATACCTTGGAATTTCAACAAATGATTTCTTCTCAAGTTTTCCTTCTTCCATCGCACGAAGAAGTGGAACGATCTTATTGTACTCACCTGTACCGATGAACATATCAACTTCCGGCATTTCTTTTTCTAACTCAGCCGAGTATCTCTGAGACATACATCCGGACATTACCAGGGCCTTACAGTTTCCCTCTTCCTTATAGCTTGCAAGATCCAGAACGGTTTCAATAGATTCCACTTTCGCTGCTTCTACAAACGAACAAGTATTAACAATTATGACCTCAGCCTCTTCCGGATTGGGAGTGATCTTAAAGCCATCGAGTTTTAAATGCCCAAGCATTACCTGTGAGTCCACAAGGTTTTTTGAACATCCTAGAGATGAGAAATAAATGGATTTTTCCTGAAACTTTTTATCAAGCATGAAAGCAACCTATGAAAACGTAAAATGGAA
>DATGND010000236.1:0-2933 GCA_035306925.1 Bacteriovoracaceae bacterium
CGTAAGTGGAAGTATATGGGCTGACGCCTGCCCGGTGCTGGAAGGTTAAGAGGTGAGGTTAGGAGCAATCCGAAGCTTTAAATTGAAGCCCCAGTAAACGGCGGCCGTAACTATAACGGTCCTAAGGTAGCGAAATTCCTAGTCGGGTAAGTTCCGACCTGCACGAATGGCGTAACGACTTCCCCACTGTCTCAACTATAGGTCCAGCGAAATTGGTGAGCGCGTGAAGAAACGCGCTACCCGCGGAAGGACGAAAAGACCCCGTGAACCTTTACTGTAACTTGGCATTGGGTTTCGGTTAACAATGCGTAGGATAGGTGGGAGCTTTTGATCCGTGCGTTCTGGCGTACGGGGAGGCAACCTTGAAATACCACCCTTTGTTAACTGGAATCCTAACCTGCGGTCATAATCTGGCCGGGGGACAATGTCTGGTGGGCAGTTTGACTGGGGCGGTCGCCTCCTAAAGAGTAACGGAGGCGCACTAAGGTTCCCTCAGCCTGAATGGAAACCAGGCGTAGAGTGTAAACGCATAAGGGAGCTTGACTGCGAGACAAACACGTCGAGCAGGTGCGAAAGCAGGTGTTAGTGATCCGGTGGTTCCGAGTGGAAGGGCCATCGCTCAACGGATAAAAGGTACTCCGGGGATAACAGGCTGATTTCATCCAAGAGTTCACATCGACGATGAAGTTTGGCACCTCGATGTCGGCTCATCGCATCCTGGGGCTGGAGCAGGTCCCAAGGGTTTGACTGTTCGTCAATTAAAGCGGTACGCGAGCTGGGTTCAGAACGTCGTGAGACAGTTCGGTCTCTATCCTCCGTGGGCGTAAGATATTTGAGAGGAGCTGACCTTAGTACGAGAGGACCGGGTTGGACATACCTCTGGTGTACCGGTTGTGGCGCCAGCTGCATCGCCGGGTAGCTAAGTATGGATCGGATAACCACTGAAAGCATCTAAGTGGGAAGCCGTCCTCAAGATGAGATATCTATTAAGGGTGCTTGTAGACTACGAGCTTGATAGGTTGGGTGTGTAAGCGCTGTAAGGCGTTGAGCTGACCAATACTAATAACCCGTTTTGCTTTATTTTCTTTGCCTGTCACAGCTACGACAGGGGTTTTAAGTGTGGAAACTACATGGTTTTTAAATTTGCTTGCTTATCTTGTTTTGTGATTGTAAGAGTACAGTCAACCTCAAATTGAATTTAACAGTTTGGGTGTGTCGATAGCGGTGAGGAAATACCCAGTAACATCTCGAACCTGGAAGTCAAGCTCACTTGCGGCGAAGGTAGTGCCAGGGTCACTTGGTGTGAGAATAGCAAGATGCACCCTTCATATTTTAAAAAGCCCATCGAAAGATGGGCTTTTTTTTTGCGCTTATCTCAAATTTAAGGGAAGATAAAGAGCACTATGTTTTTAACAAGTTTTCATTGGCGCTTATTGAAGCGACTCTTAATCCTTTTCCCTATTTATTCATTTCTTCGTTTAGGTTTTTACCTAACTCATCTTGAAAATTATTCTATCTATACACCAACTGATGTATTCATTTCTTTTTTCTATGGATTGCGTTTTGACTTAGCAGCTCTTTGCTTAGTTAATGCTCCTCTTCTCATTCTCTCTTTTCTTAATTGTACTCATCGCGCCTTTCTTATTTTTGAAAGAGTGCTTTTTGTTTTCTTAAATGCAGGGGCAATCATCATTTCTCTCAATGATTATGAACTCTTTAATTTTACAGGAAAGCGTTTATCCATTGATTTCTTTTATATTGCTGATGATATCGTGACTCAGTTACCACAAATTATGGTCTTCTACTGGTACTTTACATTAGCTGGGTTTCTTCTTCTTTACTTGGTCTATTATTTGGATTCAAAGTTTTTAAAAGTTTCATCTCACAGATTTAAAATTGTTCCTCACTTGCTTGTTCCTATTGTTCTTCTTGGAGCTTTTTTTATCGGTATTCGAGGTGGGTTACAGAGTAAATCCATTAATGTGCAGTCGGCCTTTGTTCAAGGAAGTAATGAACTCGGTCAACTGGTTTTGAATACTCCTTATCATTTTATTCGCACTCTTAAGAGTTCTCGCGTTGTTACTCCTCGCTTTATTGCTGATAGTAGAATTAGAGAATTTGTTAAAGTTCCTGCTCAGACTTTTGCGCAGGATACTCATAGAAATATCGTTTTAATCATTCTTGAAAGTTTTTCTTCAGAGTATATGGAAGAAGGGTATATGCCCTTTCTTAGTTCTCTTGCTAAGGAATCTCTTTTTTTAGAAAAGCATCTGGCCAATGGAAGAAAATCTATCGAAGCACTTCCATCTCTTCTATGTTCCATTCCATCACTTCTTAATGAGCCTTTTCCTAAGTCTACTTTTCAAGGAAATAAAATAACCTGTTTCCCGGACATTCTAAAAAAACATCATTACACAAATTATTTTTTTCATGCAGGTAATCGCGGAACCATGGGATTTGATGCTTTTACTCGTTCTCATGGTTTTGAAAAATACTTTTCTCGTGAGGATTATCCTTCGAAGGAAGATTTTGATGGTACTTGGGGAATCTTTGATGGCCCTTACTTGAAGTACGTAGTGGATGAGATTTCTAAGATGCCGGAGCCTTTTTTAGCGAGCGTATTTACTCTAAGCTCTCATCAACCATACTCCATACCTGAGGACTTAAAAGGAGTCTTTGCTAAGGGAACACTGGAGATTCACGAAAGTATTGGTTATGCGGATTTTGCTCTTAAAGAGTTTTTTGATTTTGCTAGGAAGCAGAGCTGGTATGAGAAGACACTATTTGTCATTACAGCTGATCACACTTCTAAACTTGGATCCAAAAAATTCTCTAATATGATTGGCCAGTATCGGGTACCACTTTTACTTTTTGCTCCGGGGCTAAAGTTTGAAGGTGACTTTGATTTTGTGACACAACATTCGGATATTCCG